>JAQUTA010000109.1 GCA_028709965.1 Lutispora sp. | reverse complement strand
CTGCTCAAAGGCTCCTATCTTTATAGCCTTGGAAGCCTCCATAACCGAATCCAAATCCGTACTAAAAACTCTCATTATACTATATGGGAAAAAGAAAAATGCCAACCCTACAGCTCCCATAAGCAGCGAAGCGTACATAATAGACCTTTTGGCAACCTTCTCAGCTGTCTCATGATCTCCTGCTCCAAGGCTCTGCCCTACCAAAGCTGCTGCTGCAACAGCAAAGCCATTGCCAGGCATGAAGGATAAAGACTCTGCAGCCACCGCCAAAGAATTAGCTGCAAAAGCAATGGTTCCCAACTGAGCTATCCAAAAAGAGGACAAAAGCCTGCTGCCTTCATTCATGAAGGTTTCCATGCCTGCCGGGATGCTCAGATTTATCAATGTGCTCAATGTTTCCTTTTCAAAATGAAAAAGATTCTTTCTCCTGAGCTTAATACCATTAGTGCCCCTAATTAGAAAAGCAAAGCATATAAAAAAACCTATAGCCTGTGCTCCTGCGGTAGCTATGGCCGCGCCATTGGCTCCTAAGGCGGGAAATCCAAATTTACCAAATATCAATACATAATCTCCTACAATATTTATGGCATTTGCGACTATAGCTGAAATCATAGGTACTACAGTATTTCCTGCAGCCCTCAAAATTGAACTGGAAATAATCAATGGTATAACAAAAAAAGTCCCTGTGAAAACAATCCTGGAATACTCGGTGCCTATTCTAATAACATCCGGATCCTTGACAATCGTCTCGAATATGGACTTGGCAAAAATAATGCCTAGGGTACCTAATATAAAGGCCACTAGAATTCCCAAGCTTATAGCAAGACCTGCTATATATTCTGCCCTTTCATTATCCTTTGCTCCAATATTTCTCGCCACTAAAGCTGTAGCGCCTATGCCTATAGCTCCCATGATGTTGCCAAGGGTAAACATGATCTGTACCCCTAGATTGACACCTGCTATATCGGCTGCTGTAAGTCTCCCCACCATAGCTGTATCAGCGCTCCAGACAAGGGTATGAGCCATCATCTCTGCAATAGCGGGTAGGGCAAGGGCAAAAATCTTGCTGTCTATCTTTTTATCTATTAAAGTCATAAATTCCTCCGAAATTCTTTTTCGCACCTTATTATATCAAACCCTGATAAATACTCCAAGCAAAATCAAAGCCCCTTCAATTAGAAGGAGCTTGTGCAGTATTCTCAACCTTTATGCGCTTTATCATATAATTATATACTTCCTTAGCCAATGCCCGGTATGTGGTCTGCACAAAGGCTTGGCTGCCTAAGCTCATAACCACCATAATATATGGATTATCCGTCAAATATATTATACCTGCATCATTATATACTCCAGCATCATTGGTTCCCGTCTTATGACCTACCGGTGATTTATAGTCAATTCCCTTGGGTAGTCTGTTGCTGTATATATTGTTCTTCAGGGATTCGGCGAAATATTTATCATTGGACTCTCCAAAGGTTTTACCTTCATAAAGCAAATCCAGAACATGCCCCAAATCCTTGGGCGTAGTCCTAGGTCCTCTGCTGATACCATAGCGCTTAATGTTGTTGCTATAAGACATAGCAGGTGCAGGTCCTATCTCACTATATGCATAGGTATTCTTTAAGCCCAGCTCCACAAAAACTTCATTCATCTTAACATTACCGAAATGCCTCAGCAAAGTATTGAAATATCCATTGACAGAGTGGGTTATCATCTTATATGTAAGCTTCTTCATATTATATTTTTCACCTGTTATTTCATCTGTATATTCTCTATCAATGTCTAACTCACCAATATTATTCAAGTAATATACTAGGGCTGCTGCTGCCAGCTTGCAGGTTGAAGCTGTCTGATAGAAACCTTCCACCTCATATTCCGATGATAGCTTGCTGCCATTGTAGTCGTACTCATATCCTGTTTTTAATTCTTTAATATATATGCCTATAGTTCCTTTGCCGCCGTTTTTTTTGAAACTATTTATATGTTTTTTTACCATAGCATCCACATAAGTATAAAATTCCTCTTCTTCATCTGTCATCTCGCACTCTTGTGTATTATCCTCTTGAGTCTCCCCTTGCACATCAGAATCGCTTACGAGATCCTCGAAGGGCAATTTATTCTTATCATTCGTTTCTTCGGCTAGAACTGCATTTGCAGGCTCATTTTCAAGTTCATCTGGTGCCGCAGCCGCCTCACAGCAAGGAAGCAAAACAGCATTAATAGTGAATAGTAAAGTGAGAATAAGAACTATAACCTTCCTGCGATACACTAAACCACCCAGCCTTCTAGAAAAATTGAAAAGCAACAAAATTTCTTCCCGTATTTCTAGATATGCTTAAGACTGGGTGAATATAACATGAAACTAGGTGTATATATCGGAAAATTCGATGTTTACTATTTTAATACCTTCCTTATAACCTGCATCAATTCGTCATCCTTAAATGGCTTAATAATAAATGATTTGGCGCCAAGCATAATAGCTTCCTCCATCATTACTTTTTGACCCATGGCGGTAAGCATGATAACCTTTGCTCTGGGATCATACTCCATAATGTGTTTCAATGCCTCAAGCCCTGTCATCTCAGGCATTGTAATATCCATTGTAACTATATCAGGTGTATATACCTTATATTTTATTACAGCTGCTGCACCATTCTCAGCCTCTCCAACAACCTGCAATCCGTTTATTTCAAGTATTTTCTTTATAAACTTTCTCATGAAAGTTGAATCATCAGCCACCAAAACTCTCTTCATATCCATGCATCCCCTACTAAAGTACAAATTTATCCCCAAACTTACTATCACTCAAATATTAGTATTAGTATATATAATCAAAAACAAAAACCGCAGCATACAATTACTACGGTTTGGATAAGATAACACTTATACAGCAGCCCGACTATCGTAGTATACCACTTTAGACTCGTAGCTTTGCGTCCCTGACTTTCGACAGGTTTGCCATTTAATCTATAATAACACTCGCAGAAAACCATGTCAAATTTTATCGTTTTTTGTAATAAAGCTTTCCTCCCATATAGGTTCTCAATATATCAAGCTCATGGTTAAAGATTTTAAAAGGGCATGAAGTCAAAAAATATAATCTATAATTATTATATTATAGATTATATGGGAAATGCTATTCTAGTGCCAGTTCTAAATCATCTTGATCAAAATCACCTCTATTTGTTATAGTCCAATCAGAATCCATAAAATAAACTTTGAAAATCTGACCTTTTTTGAATGGCAAGCCATGGCGTGAGTACCAATCAGTCTTTAATCTTACCTTATCACCATATTTATACTTTCCACATTGATATTCCTCGCATTCATCTGTCTTCATCTTAATAATCTCCCCTTTCAACATTTCAAGAAATTGTCTAGCCCAAAATCCTAATAAAGAAAAAATAGAAACTCCTAGCCCATAAAAGAGATAGGAGGTTCTGTGAAGTTTGTTATAATATTTCATTGCATAATTATCTGTGATTAAGGTTATAATCGAAGCAATGCTCGTTTACATAATTGCCCCCTAATCTTATTATAATTATAGTTCTGATACTCAGCAAATTCAAATTCAATATTCCGGTTAAGGGCCCTCTAAGGTTACTTAGAAGTCATATGAAGTGCATATGGCAATTTAAGTGGTTAATTTAAAAGATACTGGCGTATTACGGCGTATTCAGGCAGTTAACTAAAAACCCACTTTGCATCAATTCTAAATCATTGTAAGATCAATCTTTTTCTTTAGAAAATCCTCAGTAATCTTCAACGTACCAACTACATCGTTAAGGTTGCATACTTCAACCGGTGAATGAGAGTATCTCCTGGGTATAGCTAATGAAACAATAGCCATACCATTTCCAGCATAAACACATCTAGCGCCATCAGTCAGATAAGCCGCATTGTTGAAGGCAAACTCCTGATGTTTTGACTTTGTAGAAACAGCGGAATCTCGGAGAGCCTCAACCAATTTTGGATGGCTAACTGCATAGGCCATCAATCCGGCATAAGCCTGAGAAAGAATGATCACAGGACCTTTTCCTAAGCTTATAGGAAGCTCTTTTAAATAGTCACAGTCAGGAACATCACCTGCAGGTACTGTATCTATAAACAAACCATAATCAGGATTTAAATAGTTGACAGCTGCAGAAACAGCGCTGACAGTGGTTTCCTCAAGAATACCAAATACTGCAAAAATCTCACCATTAATGTCTTCAGCTCTAAGATTCTTCATTGCCTCGATCAAAATAGCACAGCCTACACGGTCGTCTATTGCACGTCCTGATATATAATCTTTATCAAACATCTCCATGCAGGGAGAATCAGGAATTATTTGAGAACCTGTTCGAATGCCAAGAGCCTCCGCTTCTTCCCTAGATTCAACGCAAATATCTACATATGATTGTTTTACTGTCTGAGGTTTTGCCATTTCCTCTGGAGTCAACATATGAGCGGAACGTGTTCCAATTACCCCTGGCACTGCTCCTTTGTCACCTTTAATCCACACTCTTCTACCGGGCATACAAGCTTCTGAAGCCAGTCCAACCTTTGAAAAATATATGAAACCATCAGGTGTTATAGTTTTTACCGAATATCCTACTTCATCCATATGGGCGCTGATCATAACGCGTGGACCGGAGTTTTTACCTTTTTTTGCAGCTATCAGCATTCCGTTTTTCATAACTTCAATGGAATCTACATAGCCCTCCAATTCTTTTTTTATATATCTAGCAACATCCCATTCATAGCCGCTTAACCCGATTATTGAGGTTAGTTCTTTTAATCTTTCCCTCATAATTTCTTTCACATTAAAACCTCCTCTTGATTGATTTTTAGACTCCTCTTTAATTCTTTGCTTTTTTATTTTCCATGTTGTAAAATACCCTAGATATTATTATAGTTCCAAATACTGAGACAATTATAAGCATCCAAGCAGGAAGTTTTGTTGTATACCTTAATACCATAGGTATTCCTAAGCCAATTACTCCCAGTTTCGGGTTTTTGACTGCAAATTGACCGAAAACTGCATGGAAGCCTTAAATTAGATATATTACCCGATAAGAATGAAAGGTATGTTCCTGACATTCCAAGCACTGAATAGTATGAGACAGGTTCAACAACATAGAATGCACCAAATACCACTGCAATCATACCCCATGATTTTAAAGCATCTTCAATAGAAGGGAATACACCATATTTTATAAAAAAATATACTCGTCAGACAATTACTGACCGAGTATATTATGTATCCTTACGGAAACTGTATATTTCATTAAGGCAACTTAGAGTATCAAAAAGGTGCGTCTTATTAGTTTTATCATATTCAATAAGCTTATCTAAATTCTCACTGCAAAACTCTTTTCCGTAGCCAGTGGTTGAAATATCATAATATAATCTATACAAACCTGCTTCATTATAAAACTTATAGTTGTTGGTCAAGTTTGAAAGTCTGTTTATCTGAACAACCCGAAAAGCTTCTGTATAGCTTTCCTTGGCCAACATAACTCCATCTTTAATATTTCCAATCCCAATGCTTAATGTAAACCCGGTCTCTTCTTTAACCATAAGGAGCAATCTATTGCAAATTCTTGAAAGCTTGGTTTTAAATATATTAGGGTTCTTAACATTTAAGATAAAGGTTATACTGTCGCTTAGAGTTGTATATACAGGTTGTTCAAAATTCCTTTTTATATGCCCTGTAACTATTTCAAATATTCTTTCCCTGGTTATCTCAAGATTCAAATTATCTTTTTTCTGTTTCATCTTAAAGTATTCTGCTTTGTAGTTGTCAATATCAAGCATCACAACAACAATTTTATTATTAAACTCCCATCCAAAGATTTTGGCTCTCTTTTTTACCTCTTCAATGGATCTTATATTTTTCGTTATTAAATCTTTTACAAACTCTTCTCCTTTTGTCCATTGGCTTGGGTCTGGTGCATCCGGAACCGTGACATAGCTTATCACGCTATTGAGCCCATCTTCTCCGGTCAGAATCTCAAAATCCCAAAACTTGCATTTATTAATCATTTCCTTGACTGATAACAATTAATCACCTCTCTATTTAAAAACCCACTTTGGCATAGAAAATCTCGCTGTCATCTTGGGGTCTACTACTTGACAAATCTCCGTATTCCCTATTGCACTTAGGAGCATCCCTGCTTCATTTATATCCATATGAAGCTTTCTCATGACCCTATAGAGCATATCTTCAGCTGAAATCTTAACAGCCTGATATAAATCCTCATGAGAAGCAATGGTATATACTTTGTCTCCATACTCTAATATAGGATTTCTTATCTCATGTTCTTTCAATAAATCTACTTTGACTGTTACTCTACCGGCAATCTCTACGCCAGTGACCATAACTTCTCCATCTCCCATAGCAGCATGAAGATCTCCCATAGCCAGCAATGCGCCACTATGAAAAACCGGCAGATATAGAGTAGAGCCCTCTACAATTTTGTTATTGTCCATATTGCCACCATGAGATCCTGGCTCACCATTGGGGATCGGCTCTTCTTTTGGCGACACGCCAATAACTCCAATCATTGGCTTGCACGGTATATATATACTATCGCTAAATATTGCTCTGTCATTTTTTATTGGAAGTATTTTTATTCTTGACTTCGTGATACTATCCCCGAAAATACCTGAGCCTGGTATAGCTGCCATTACTCCATAGTCATTCATATCTATCTTGAGTATTTCAATC
>JAQUTA010000108.1 GCA_028709965.1 Lutispora sp. | reverse complement strand
CTCAAATCCTCAGCTTTCATAGCGTTTATCTCATTATCAGAAATTTCGTCAAATGTTACTGCTGCTAAATTCTTGCCAAATTCCTCTCTGTGAAGTACTTTCTTATTCGATATATGCTTTTCCACTTGATCCTTCATCCCGATTATATAAAAGGCTTTTTTCTTTATGTCATCTGAATTGCCTTCCAACTTCACGCTTCCTTTGTGCAATATGATTATCTCTTCTAGAAGGTTGCTCACTTCATCAATAAGATGTGTGGATAATATAATGGTTCTGGGATTTTCCATATAATCTTCAATCAAAACGTCATAGAATAGCTGTCTGCCTGCTGCATCCAAACCGATATAAGGCTCATCGAAAATAGTTAAAGGGGCACGGCTTGATAGACCTGTAATTATGCCTAATTGGGATTTCATGCCCAGTGAAAGATTTTTGTATTCCTTTTTCTCATCCAGTTCGAAATCGTCCAACAGCCTTTTAGCAAGATTTTTATCCCAATTTGGATAGAAATAAGAAGCAATGCTCAATGCATCTTCGACTTTAACATCCTTGAGAAACATGCCGCTTTCTTTGACCATGCACAAGTTTTTCAATGCTTTTTCATTCTCATAAGGAGCTTCTCCAAATACTTTTACTGCTCCATCACTGGGAAATACCTGAGCACTGATTATGTTAAGAAGAGTACTTTTCCCGGCGCCATTTCTCCCTAATAAACCATATATCTTATCTTTTTGAATCTTCATGTTAACGTCAGATAATGCATTTGTTTTACCATAGTTTTTAGAAATATTTATGCACTCAATTGCATATGGCATCATTTATCTCCTCCTTCATACCCCTTTATGATATTTATAAGCTCTTCTTTGGTAATATTGAGCTTTCTTGCCTCATGAATAAGCTTAGTTATATACTCCTCAACAAACTTTGATTTTCTTTTGCTCATAATCACACTTCTCGCACCTTCTGATACAAACATGCCTATACCCCTTTTCTTAAACAATATTCCTTCCTCTACAAGGGTGTTTATTCCTTTAGCTGCAGTTGCTGGGTTTATTCCATAAAGCTTTGCAAATTGATTTGTAGAGTATACCTGCTCTCCTTCATTCAATGCACCGCTTATAATATCATCCTCTATAGAATCTGCTATTTGCATGTATATCAGCTTATTATCATCCAAAGGCATCCTCATATAAACACCTCCTCACATATTTGGTTAATTACCTATGTAACTAAGTATATACCCCCTGATGTTTGATGTCAATAGTTTATTTATAAAATTTTTACAAAAACAAAAAAAGGGGACAAAAAGAACCGTCCCCATTGTCCCCCACACATTGTCCCCCATTGTCCCGCGCTTATGAATATATATCGGAAAATTCCACTTTTATTCTTTCAATATGTCCTGCTTCAGCTATAGAGGCTTTTTCATTGTAGCAAACAGCATTTTCATTAACGGGCAGCTCTATGATAAATACACTTCCCTGGTTAGGTTTGCTTATCAGTGATATCATGCCTCCATGCATTTCTACTAAGGATTTCACCAATGATAGGCCTATGCCGCTGCCTTCATGATCTCTGGTCAATGACTTGTCCACTTGTCGGAAACGCTCAAAGATAATCTTTTGTTTATCCTCCTCTATTCCTATGCCGGTGTCTTTGACCCTTATAATAATACTGCTTCCATTGTCATATAGGCTTACACTTATTTTACCTCCGGGTTTTGTAAACTTGATGGCGTTTGAAAGAAGATTCAGCATTATCCTCTCTATCTGATCCGGGTCACAGTTTATGGTTTTCTCATCCACATCCGTATCGAATTCCATCTCAATTTGTTTTTCTTGTATATAATCGGCTACAGACAGAGCAACATCTTCAACAATCCCTACAATATCATGACATCCCAATTTTATGTCAAAATAACCTGCATCTATCTTGGTTATATCTATTAAATTGCTTACCAGTCTTAAAAGTCTATAGCAATTCTGTTTCATAATACCTAAATACTTTTTCATTTTATCTTTGTTGCTGTTTCCATTATGAATGGTGAGAAGCTGCAACGTGCCTAAAATTACATTAAGAGGTGTTCTAAGCTCATGAGATATATTGGCGAAAAATTCATTTTTAACTCTATCATATTCTTTAGCTTCTATTAGGCGTTTCTCATTTTCTTGTATTGCTAATTTAAGCTCTTCAGAATTTTTCCTTTCTGTGATATCTCTTATCATGGCCATTACTAAAGTGTTATCGCCATTACCCAATCCTACGTTTATAGCTTCTACATCAATTTCTTTAGCTTTCTGATTAACAATCTTAAGTTCAAAGGGTGCCCCCGGATAATTCAAATTTATACAAGCTCTTCCAATTTGGCTTTTTACATTATATATGTAATCCGGATGTATGAAATCATATATACTTTTGCCTATTATTTCATTGGAATTTGATACACCAAACATTTTTATGCCTGCATTATTTATAAAGCTTATGATATCGCCCTCATGAATCATCACTGCATCCGGAGCAAGCTCAATCAAGCTCCTATATTTACTCTCGCTATATCTAAGCTCTTTTTGTTGTCTTTTTATTTCTTGCTTCATCATTTGCTGTTCAGTAATATTCAGCAAATATCTTAATAGGTAAACAATTTCACCATCATCATTTTTAACAGCAGATACATTGCAATATGTCCAGACTATCTCGCCGTTTTTCTTATATAATCGCTTTTCTATGTTATATGTTTCTTTGCTGCCGCTTATCAAATCCTCAGTCAATTTCTCTTCTCTTAAAGCATCCTCTGGGTGGGTAATTTGCCAATAAGGCATTGCTATTAATTCACTTTCTGTATATCCCAGCAAAGAGCATAACTTTTCCGGCACCTTCAGATATCTTCCATCAACAAAGGAGTGACATATCATAATCTCGGATATTTCCTCAGCACGGGAAACGAATAGCTGGCCCTCCTTGAATCTTTCGTAGTAGCTTACATATTTATAGTGCATAATAGCAGCTAACATCGATACACCTAACATGACTAAAATATCTAATATGAATTCATAGCTTGAAAGATTGAAAAAGCCAGAATTTACAGCTCGTATTTCCTTTAAGTAGTATAAATAGGATATTGTAATGATAGAGCTTCCAGCTCCTGATAAAATACCACCCTTGTATATGGAAAATATGATAAGCATCGTGAAAATCCCTAAGATGGTAGAAAATCTATATGTTATTGCTGAATACTCCAATATAAGTATAGTTAGAATTATAATTAAAAATCCGGTATATTTGCTTAATTTATTCTTCATCGCTGCACCTGCTTTCTCGCAAGAATTATGTTAATATTGTTGCTGTAATATTGTTACTAATTCTACATTATTCTCCCATATCCTTCATTTAATTATCGCAAGTTCCGACTATATCTGCGTAGTTTTGTTACTGCAAAACTGCTTCTCTTAATATATTTTTATGCTACGTATAATAATCATAATTCTAACAGATAATTTCCAGAAAGGGGGATAATTTATGGCTGATCAAAGCATGGAACTTAACTCAGAGAATCTAAGAAGTTTGATAGACCATAGCAGTGATATAACCTTTAAAGATATATACATAGGTTTGGAAAAAAATATCAAAGTTACTCTTGTTTTTATTGAGGGACTTATTCAAAAGGAGTATCTCAGCAATTTTATTCTCAAACCTCTTTTGGAAAGTCCTAATTTCTGTTCAGTTGAAAAAGAGGCAATAATACTAGATCTGATTGAATCCGGCAGCTTATATTTCCCCAGTCAAAAAAAGTTCAAGGATATAGATTCTGTTACCTCCGAAATATTCAATGGAAATGCTGTATTGATATTTGATAAAAGCCATACTGCTTTTTCTTTTAGTGTTCAAGGTTTTGAATCCAGGAATGTGACTGAGCCCTCCGGCGAAAATGTCATCAAAGGCTCAAAGGATTCCTTCGTAGAAACACTATCTACTAATATTTCTACTATAAGAAGGAGAATAAGAACAGTAGATTTGATTGCAGAAGAATTCATTGTTGGAAAACAAACTAGAACCCCTCTTAATATAATATACATAAGGAATCTTACCAATAAAGATTTAGTTGATGAAGTAAGAAAAAAAATACAATCTATAGATGTAGATGGGGCATTGACCACCTCTATAATAGAAGAGCATATAAGAAGCAATAAATATTCTCCATTTCCTCAACTATTATATACCGAGAGACCGGACAAATTTTGTTCCAATATTATTGAAGGCAGAGTAGGTATGTTGATAGATGGTCTCCCTGTAGCACTTATTTCACCAGCCACATTTTTGCAATTTATGCAAGCTCCTGAGGATTATTCCCAAAATTTTATTTACAGCTCTGCCATAAGGCTATTGCGCTTTACTCTTACCTTTATAACTCTTTATCTCCCTGGTTTTTATGTTGCAGTAACATCTTTTCATCAAGAAATGATACCTACACAGCTAGCTCTGTCAATACAAGTTTCCAAAGAAGGAGTGCCTTTTCCTTCTTTTATGGAGACCTTAGGACTTCTCATTGCTTTTGAAATACTGGTTGAATCAGGAATAAGACTGCCAAAAACTATAAGTCAGGCCTTCTCCATTGTAGGGGCAGTAGTAGTAGGCCAGGCAGCAGTAGAAGCAAAATTAGTGTCACCTGCAGTAGTTGTTATTGTAGCAGCAACCGCCATATCCAGTTATGTCATGCCCAATCAGGATTTCTCCAATGCTATAAGGTTGTGGCGCTTTATACTCACCATATTCAGCAGCATAGCTGGTCTGTTTGGCATGAGTATCGGAGGTCTTTTGCTTCTTTACCATCTTTGTACCATTGATAATTTTGGTATATCCTATCTCTCACCTTTTGTTTCCTCCAACACTATGCAGTATCAGGATACTTTAATTAGAATGCCTATGTTTTTTATGAAAAAAAGACCTGTGGATTTAAAGACAACAAACAAGAAAAGACAGAGTTAGAGGTGATATCCATTTTGAAGAAAGTATATTTTCTTATTATTTTATCTGTGTTTTTCACTGGGGGCTGCAGAGCATTTGATTTTGGTAGAGCGGAAATAAATAAAATACTTTTTATCAATGCTATAGGCATAGATAAAGCAAATGATGGCAGCGATGATATCGTAGTTACAGCAGTCTCAAAAAATATCGAGGCAACTACCGGTGAAAGAGATGGAAGCAGTGAATCCAAAACAAATGCTAACATATTTACATCCAGGGGTATGACAACTTTTGAAGCTGCTAGAAATCTATCAGCCTATTCGGATAAAAAAGTGTTTTATGGTCATGTGGAATATATACTAATAGGTGAAAGTGCAGCCAAGGATAATATATTAGAATATCTTGACTTTTTTTTCAGAATCTTTGCAGCTAGACTGAATACAAAGGTGCTGATAGTTAAGGATGGTTCTAGCCATGATATTATAAAAAACATGGCAGATGAAGATATATTTATAGGAGATTTGCTAAAGAGCTTATTAGATGAAAAAAAAGAGCTATCTATATCAGATGAAATACAAATAATCCAAATAATGAATATGTTTGATAACATTTATATGTCACCCTATATCCCATGCATAGAAATGAAAAGCTATGAAAACGATAATCCCAATGAAAAGAAAAGCAAAGATAGGCTCCAGTTGGCGGGCTTTGCTTTATTTAAGGAAGAAAAAATGTTTGAATATATTACCGATAAAATGGCCAGAGGCTTTAATTGGATAAGAGGAAAAGTAGACTCAGGTGTAATAGTTGTGAAAGACCCCAGTGGCGAAAGCATTTCTCTAAAAATAATAGATGCAAGAACGAAAATTATACCAAAGCTTTCAAAGGGAAACTTGGATGTAACTATTGAGGTGTATTTTTTCACAAATGTTTCAGACATAAAAGGAACAAAAGATATTTTTAAAAAGGAGACTTTAGATTATCTGGAAGAACAGCAAGAAAATATTATAAAAAAAGAAATCATGGAAATATTATCTTTTGCTCAAAAAAACAATATGGATTTTTTCCCTATAAGCGACGAAGTCTATCATAAATACCCTGTTTTTTGGGAAGGCATAAAGGACAGCTGGTCAGAAGTCTTCCCAAAGCTTAAAATTTCTGTTGAAGCTGAATCAGTCATTAACAGAACCTATGACATCAAAGAGCCTATAAAAAGTGGTTATGGGGTGAAAGAATGATTCCATGGCTGATGCTTATTATCTTTATATCAGTATATGAGATAAATAATATGAATAAAAAAAAGTTATATAAAGAAAGAACTGTATTTATATTATTTGCTATTTTAGCAGTCATTATGTCATATTATTATTCCAAAAATCCTTATGGCATAAGCATATCCGAATTTGTTCTAAATCTATTGGGTTATGACCTATAAAAGAAAGGGGTAATATAATTGCTGGCAGACAAAGATAAAATATCTTTAAGGCAAGCTTTGCTTGTTTACTTAATCTTATTGTTTTCCTCTGCAGTACGCTTTATCCCCGCATATTCAGCAAATATAGCCAAGCAAGCAGCTTACCTGGCTCCTGTGGTATCCTTCTTTGCTATATATCCTATCATATTTTTGATATATAAGGTCTTTGATAAATATAAGGAAACCTCCATGATAAATATTGTTTATTTAGTAATAGGTAAAACTGCGGGCAAAATACTGCTTGCACTATATGCTTTCTGGATTTTGCTTCTTACAGCATTATTTGCAAGATATTACGCTGAAAGGCTGGTTACGTCAACATTTGTAACCACAAAAATAAATGTATTCATAATAGTAATACTGGTAATAGTGGCAATTAGCTTGAAAAAAGGTTTCGTCACCATAGCAAGGATGAATGAAATAATTTTCCCATTAGTAAGCATTGCCTTTTTTGGCAGCTGTAAAGCTTATATCTGTGTTTGATATATTAGAAAAAATAGAATCTATTGTAGTTGTTGTATGGATTCTCACAGATTTTATTCTTATATCCAC
>JAQUTA010000107.1 GCA_028709965.1 Lutispora sp. | reverse complement strand
GATGATACCGCCCTCATCCTCTGGATGATAGTAATCTGTACATTTATATGTAAATACAGCTTCTTCTGATAAAACTAAAAATCCATGTGCAAAACCTTCGGGTATATAAAATTGCTTTTTATTCTCTCCTGTAAGCGTTATCCCATACCATTGACCATAAGTGGAAGAGTCTTTCCTAATATCAACAGCAACATCGAATACTTCTCCTTTTATTACGCTTACAAGCTTACCTTGAGGGTGTTTATATTGAAAATGCAGTCCTCTTAGTACCCCTTTCCTTGACATGGATAGATTATCCTGCACAAATTTCATGTCTAATCCAGCTTGACAATAATCCTGATAATTATAAGTCTCCATAAAAAAACCCCTGCTATCACCAAAAACAGAAGGTTCTATTACTTTAAGCACTTCAATAGGTGTGTCTATCACCTTTATCTTAGCCATCTATATAACTTCCTCCAAGCTTAATAGATATCTACCGTATTCTGTTTTGGTCAGAGGTTCTGCTAATTTTTTTAACTGATATATATCAATGAAGCCCTTACGGTAAGCTATCTCTTCTATACAAGCAACATATAGACCCTGCCTATTTTGCACTGCTTCTACAAAGTTACTAGCCTCTAAGAGTCCTCTGTGAGTTCCCGTATCCAGCCATGCCATTCCTCTCCCTAAGAGTTCTACCTTAAGCTTACCTCTTCTCAGGTACTCATTATTCACCGAGGTTATTTCTATCTCACCTCTATTAGAGGGTTTTACATTTTTCGCAATTTCCACCACATCATTATCATAGAAATATAGTCCAGGTACTGCATAGCTGGATTTTGGTTTTAGAGGTTTTTCTTCTATTGATATTGCATTCATCTGATCATCAAATTCTACAACGCCAAATTCATATGGATTTTTCACATAATATCCGAATATTGTAGCTCCTTCTTTTCTTTTGAAGGCTTTTTCAAGAGTCCTTGTAAAGCTTTGACCATAGAAAACATTATCTCCAAGTATTAATGCTACTTTGTCACTTCCTATAAACTTCTCACCTACAATAAATGCATCGGCAAGACCCCTGGGTTGCTCTTGGATGGCATAGGAAAACTTAAGACCATAGCTGCTACCATCGCCCAATAGTTCTTCATATGTACTTATATCTCTTGGTGTAGATATTATAAGTATGTCTTTGATACCTGCAAGCATCAGAACTGATAAGGGATAATATATCATAGGCTTATCATATATAGGTAATATCTGCTTAGATATTGATTTTGTGATAGGGTATAGTCTTGTTCCAGATCCGCCCGCTAGTATAATGCCTTTCAATCCTTTTCACCTTCCTGTTAAATTAATTCTTTTATATATTCTTCTACTGCTTCTTTGTGTGATCTTAACTCAGTAAATCCATTTAGCTTCCAGTAGAACTTCTCTAGTCTCGAATTTTTAGGCCTTGGTGCTGGCCGTCCCAATTCTTCCGTTGTAATAGGGTTAAGCCTTACATGTCCTATATTAGCTATTTTATAAATATTCTTAGTAAAATCATACCAAGAGCAATATTCACTATTTGTAAGATGGTATGTACCATAGTATCCACTCTCCACCAGTACCTTTATTGCTTTAGCCAGGTCAAGTGTATAAGTAGGAGAGCCTATCTGATCATCAACTATATTTAAGCTATCTTTTGTCTTTGAGAGCTCAAGCATTGTCCTGACAAAGTTTTTACCATTCTTGCCAAAAAGCCAAGAAGTTCTAATTATAAAATGCTTGTTTACAATAGACTTGACAAAATTCTCTCCTTCTAGCTTGCTTTTCCCATATATGCTTAAAGGATTAGTCCTATCATACTCAAAGTATGGTGTTTCTTTTTGTCCATCATAAACATAATCTGAGCTCACATACATCATAGCAACATTCATTTCTTGTGCAGCTATGGCAATATTTCTAGCACCTAATGTATTTACCTTAAAAGCTTTATCTATGTTTTTCTCACAGCCATCAACATCCGTATATGCGGCTAAATGTATTATTAACTCAGGTTTAATTTTCTTAATAAACTCTGCTGTAACATCTTTTTCAGTTATATCAAAATCCCTGCTATTTACACCTATTACATCGTGTTCTTCTGCTAAAACTGATACTACATCGGATCCAAGCATGCCTTTGCTGCCTGTTACAAGTATTCTCATATTCATCACCTTTGTGCGTATATTTGTATATAATTCTACACAATTCCTTTTATTCCTTTATTATACCATCAATTTAGCCTAGCTTCCCATTTTTCTTTCCAACTTTTCGCCACTTTTATTATTGACTTTGTCCTATCTGTAAGTTCAAAAGGTGCTATGGTTTTGGATATAGCTTCTTCATGCTGCTTTTCTATATCTATTATTTTATCCGCGTAGGAAATGGCTTCTTTTAATCTTTGGCTACTTGCAAGTTGACCCATTATTTCATGATTAATGTTGGCTTTAAGTTCATATGCATTTGGGTCAAGAGGTGTTATTTCAATATATCTTTCTAATAGATTTTGAGCATCATCCAGGTAGCCAAATCTAAGATAAAAGTCCAACATGGAATTATAGAATTTTGTGTTATAGCCATCATTCTTTTCTACTTCCTTGTAACCTTCGTATATTTCAGGTACTTTGGACTTATCTCCAGTTTGAATAACCTCTGAGGTTAATATTTGATTATAATCAACTAGGTATGAATAATTATAGTAGCTAAATTTCATAGATTTTTCGTAAATCTTTTTAGCTGCTTCGTTATCATTATTAACTAGCTTGGCTGCTTTATTTCCATCTCCCATGCCTATGTACATGGTAGCAGATACCAAGAATACAGCTATGGATATACATATAAATATATAGTTAATAATTTTGTTTTGTTTCATCTTAATGTTCAATATATTACCCTTTGATGCTTCAGCTGCTAGCATACCCAAGCCTGTCCATGCAAGCATGGCTATAGCATAAAGGGAAAAGTCGAAATCTATGAGAGCATGTCCGAATAGTACTGCTATAAAGCCTCCTAATGCTATGATGTACAGTCTATCTCTATCCTTTTTTATTATATAAAGCTTTATGAGAGCATATAATGCAAGTATTAAAGTTGTTACTAGTATTATGAAGCCAACAATACCTGCTTCTACTGCTGTTTGCAAATAGAAGTTATGAGCTTCTCTGGAGGTATATGAGTAGGATTGATACTTTGTGTATAATTTGCCCCAACTCTTATATCCAGCCCCAAATATGGGATAATCCTTTACTATTTTTAGACCATCTTTCACAAATATAAATCTTTCCGATGAGCTCTCTGTTTTTAGGTTTATCTCGTTTATTTTTTTGGCAATATCATCAGGTATGAATTTGTATTTTAATTTTATATCTTTTATAAGCTGCTCGGTGTCTTCATGCTTCAACGATACTTTTGTGATTTCTGTTTTTGAATTATCTTCTCCGTTTATAAAGTCTAAAGATATGTATTCCGTACTATCAAGGGTTTTAAAACTCAATAGCTCTGTTTTATTATCATCAAGCTCATATCGACCCGATGCAATTTCTGTCCTGATCCTTGCTTTGTCTATACTATTAACTTTTACAACAATATTATTTGTCTCACCCAAAGCTTGGCCATGTATTTCAAATGCATATTTGTTTTCAGGCTTTACTTCATATATCTCATAACCTCTCTGAGGTTTATCCATTGATATTTGTAATGGAGAAGTAATATTGAAAGCTAACATGATGAAAACAACAGATAGGGCTATCAGACTTAGAAATGCATATCTGATGACTTTGACACTTATTTTATCTAGATATTTTCTACAATACTCAATAATTAAAGCTAACAATACTGTTGCAATAGCAAAAATTAAAAATACCGGTACGAAGCCTTCTTTATTTATAAATGAAGCACTAATCTTTGAATAAACAGCAATACTGATAATGCCGGAAAAAAGCGTATATATAAATCCATATAATCTGCTCTTGTCATCAGCTAGGATTATAGTTATTATCCATACAATACCCAAAATAAGTATGCCACCTCTCGATTTAGTCTCAAGAAAGGCCAGTAAAACTGTTGTCATTAATGTGAAATATACTAATCTAAAGTTTTTATTCTTTTCTGAAATCAATGCAATTAGGGTAAATATAAAACCTGCTGCAAGTACTGACGCAGTTGCATTAGGGTATTGATATAGACCCATAAGCCTATCTCCCCAACCAAATACACCATTTAGCTTAATAATATCAGCTGCTCCAAACATGGAAAAAATGGCAACTATGAAAGTAGTGAGTATGAGAGTGTTGTTGAGTACTTTTTTTGTAGTTTCTATAGAACTAAGATAAGAGGAGGTTTTATATATCATGAATAAGCTTATATATATTAATAAGCCGTCTAGACCATCCATAGAAGATATGGCGAATATAGATGAAAATATGTATGATAGAGCAAATGCTATGACTCCTATGTCAATATAGTTATGAATTATAGGAGAATTTTTTGATATGTTATTCTTTAATACCATTAATAATGTAAATAAACTTGATATAAAAGCTATAAGCAAAATATATTTGTTTCGGAAATAAGAGCCTCCATTAAATGGAGCTACTATTAGAATTACAGAAAAAATAACTGCTATTATATAATTCCACTTTATTGAATTGCTTTCTTTAGCAATTTTTCTTTTATTACTCATAATCACCACTCCCGCCGCTGATTTCCTTTTAATTATATATCAAAGATAAAAGCGGTGCAACTTGATATAATAAAAGCCATCTGCTCTCTGCTCTCGTAACTACCTGATCAGGCATAAGCTTCCTTGCCAATTAATTCAGTACCTCTGCACGTGGCACCCCACAGGCAATAGTGATTCACTATATCTTACGCATAAGCATCCTTTACAATTTTTATAAAGTGCCCCTTGTCCTGCTCTTCCTTAAATATATATTACTTATTATTACCTCTAGCAATGGCATGATATATTCCACCATCATATTCTCTCCGTGCATCTCTAGCCATAGCATCACCCCCATAGGAATATTTCACCTCAACATCATGTCGATGTGAATAACTTCTAAACTTCTGCACCTGTGCCCTGGCTCCTATTCTCTTTTTCTCTTTTTTTGTGCAAAATGCACAACATACAAAATAGAAGCTATTCTATTTAGCTTCTATTAGTCTATCTTGGATAATTGTTCTTTCAATATTTTCAAGTCAGTATCTATAATCTCCCATATTAGATTTAGGTTTACACCTTCATAGTCATGAACTATACGATTTCTTAAACCCTTCATTTTAAACCAAGGAACTTCTGAATAATCTGTAATATATTCTTTGTCTAATTTATTAACCAACTCACCAATCTAACTTAGGTTAAATACACAAGCTTCTACTAGCATACTATTGTTTCTAAACTCACTATAGTCGACATTATTTGTATATTTTAAAATTGAATCAATATAATTAATTATCTTTAGTATAATCTTTTGATTTTTCATATAAAACTATCCCTCCATTTTCAATTTCTTGAATCATTAATGAATTCGGTTCTATATGTGTTTTATCAATTAAGTCAACATCTATCCCTAAAGTATCAACAAGTATTTCAAGTAACCCAACAAAATCAAGTCCTCTTAATTTTCCATTTGTATCAATATATAGATCAATATCACTAGCCGTAGTAGCAAGTCCTTTGGCATAAGAGCCAAATAGTATTGCCTTATTAATTGGATATGATTCAAATATTGGTATAATTTTTTCTTTCAATTCTCTAATTGAAATAGTATTGGAAGTCATTTCTTTATGCCTCCTAATTATTATCTATGAATATTTACACTTGCACTTTTGTTCCCTTTTAATTATATTATACTGTATATCCCAATATAGCCCAATAAAAGTTTACAATAGCGTCATATTTTATTTTGCTTTTGTATCTCAAAATTTCACTAAGCTCATCTTTCATGAACTCCCACAATAACTTCTAAACTTCTGCACGTGGCACCACTCTCCGCGTGGCACCACTCTCCGAACTTCTGCACGTGGCACCACTCTCCGCACGTGGCACCACTCTCCGCACGTGGCACCACTCTCCTTGCTTTCACTGTCCAATTTTCTTAAATTTTCTTATAAAGCTCCCTAACAGCTGCGTCTGAGATTTTAATATTCTCTCCTATTTCCCTTTGGGTATAATTACTTTCTATAGACTTTCGTATGTATTCCAATTTAGTTTTTGTGAGATTTCTCTGCCTAGACCCATTTTTTATTAGTTCAAATTCTGCAGTATTTGAACATGCCTCTATGAGTATTTCATCCAATCTCTTTCTTACAGGTTTAACCTTTCTGGCGCTCATCATTATTTCATAAGCATCATCGCCTATTACTTTTTTTTCATCAAAGTTTAATTCATCCTCTTCATTATTACCCATATACTCCATATATCTAACTATAGCATTATTTCTATCTAGAGATATCATATCTAGAACAATATCAATATTTATGAATGTTCTTCTGTTTCTCTCGTAGAAATAATTACTGCTCCACTTATAATCGGATACACTTTTACAAATGCCCGCTCTAACAGGATTTCTGTGAACATATCTAAGTAAGGATAGTAAATATCTTTCATCTTGAACTTGAATAGATTTGTATCTGCTTTGAAAAACATGCCCGACTCTTTTATACTTATTATTGAAGTATTTGCTGTATTTATTATTTATCTGATGCATCAATTGGTGCATCTCTCGGTCATGCCTTTGAATAATAAAGTGATAGTGATTATCCATAAGAACATAACCGAATAATTGATACTCTACACCAATAGCTTCCTTCACAATTTTTATAAAATACCCCTTGTCCTGCTCTTCCTTAAATATATATTCCTTATTATTACCCCTAGCTATAACATGATATATCCCGCCCTCATATTCCCTCCGTGCGTCTCTCGCCAACACGTCACCCCCCTATAGGAATATTTTACCGCAATACCATACTAATGTAAATAACTTCTAATCTTCTGCACCTGGCACAACACTCCTCT
>JAQUTA010000106.1 GCA_028709965.1 Lutispora sp. | reverse complement strand
TTTTTGCTTCCATGATTTTAGCAATTTGTGGTTCTTCAAATAATGAAATACTTTCCACACTTTCCCATGTTGTACAGTATATATCGTGTGCCACTTCACCTAGAATAAAACAGGAACTTACCTTCCTACCTTTATCACTGTTTATAACGATCAGTAGATCCAAATCCGACTTTTCGTGAATGTCTCCTGTGCAGAAAGAACCATAGATTCCAATCAAATCAATGGCATTCGGACAGACTTTTTCCCCCTTCTTTATTACTGCATCTATTATCTTTTGATTGCGTTTCTGCAATACTTGTTTTATATTATCATCCATTTATATCAATCTCCTTATAACTAATTATATAAATAATCTTGAGTTTGCTGTTTCTAACTATAACACCTGTGAATCAAAACAAGGACTTCAAAACCCAGCTCCGATATTGCCATGGCATTTAACTCTTAGGATTGTATCTGAAGTTGAGCACATAAAAATAAATACCACGCTAAACTAACATGCTCAATTTCAGATACAATTTAGTTGAACGAAGCCCTTCTATGGGGATTCAATTCCTAATCTCTTTATAAAATATATAGCTTTTAGCTCATTGTCATAAATTATCGCTGCCAAGATATATATAATTTCATATTCTACTCTCACTTTAACATATTTTGTATGGCATATTATGTAGTATTATGGGTACTCTCTTAAAAATAGGCAGACTTTCCCCTTTGCTCTATGCTATTAGTTTTTTGATTTGCATATTTTTATCTGAGTATGAGCTTAGAATCTCTTTAGTTATCATTTTCCCCACACCACAGCATGAACATTTTCTTGGGTCTTTACCTGTTAATTCTAATAATAATTCCTGCCAGCTTTTCTTCTTTTTTGTTTCCTTGGTGCTGATACCAAGTATCTCTTTACATCTTTTTAATTTGGTCCTTCTATTGCGATTGCTAAGGATTCCATAATGCCTTATCTTTACAAATTTATCCGGCAATATATGTAACAAAAACCGGCGTATAAATTCGTGTGCTTTTATAGTAATAAGTTTATTTTTATTTCCGTCTTTGTAATCTTTATATCTAAATGTTACCTTTCCATCTTTTATATCAGTAATTCTATTATTTGATATGGCTACTCTGTGGGTATACCTTCCCAGGTATTCAAGAACATGCTCTGCATTTTTAAATGGTGGTTTTGAGTATACAACCCATTCTTTCTTGTATAGGCTGTCCATAAACATATTAAATTCTCTTTCTTTAGAAAGCTCCTTTATATTACCAGGGAATTTAAGTCTTTCTTTTCTATGTGCTTCTTTCAGATAAAACAAAACCTTGCCTCTAAATAGTCTTGATAATACTTTTACCGGGATAAAAAACTTTTCTCTTGATGATATCCACCTTTTAGTGTCAAAAGACAGCCCACCACCCGGTACGATGCAGTGTATATGGGGATGATCTATAAGATTTTGTCCCCATGTATGTAAAATTCCTATAAATCCTATATCTGCCCCCAAATACTTTGGATCTTTTCCCAGTTCTATCAGTGTCTCTGATACCGATTTAAATAGTATGCTGTATATCTCTTTTTGATTCCTTAGTGTTAGAGGATTTAGTGTATCAGGTATTGTAAATACCATGTGAAAGTATTGTACCGGCAGCAAGTCATCTTTTCTGTCTATAAGCCATCTTTCTTTGGCTAGTCCCTGGCATTTTGGGCAGTGTCTGTTTCTGCAGGAGTTATATGATATTTTAATATGGCTACAGTTGTCACATTCATCAATATGTCCGCCAAGTTTTGAGGTTCGACAGTTTTCTATAGCGTTCATAGCTTTTATCATCCGACCGGGCAGTTTGTGTTTTCTTTTGTAGTCCTCTCCGTATTCTCTGATTATATCTGCTACTTCTTGCATGTTTTAACCTATTAGTGAGTCTAGTGGGCTTTCTAGTTTTAGTGCTTGATGATTTGTGAGGTGTATATATATGCTTGTTGTTTTAACATTTGAATGACCCAATAGCTGCTGTATATGGTATATATCTGTCCCTGCTTCCAAAAGATGTGTTGCAAAACTATGACTCAAAAAATCCAAATGTTTGGATTTCATAGAAGTTGTGATTTCGCAAGCTATGTAATGTTACTTTTTCCCAAATGTATAGCCATATACATTTCCTACCTATCCCATATAATAGCTATCTGGATATTTAAACATCCGAAGCAATTGCTATAGCAATTGCAACACACCGTTGCAACGAGGCGGGCGATTAATACGCACCGCCTGTCAAAATAATCGGTACCCGCCACTTGCAGAAGTGGGGGACATCTTAGCCTCGTTATAATAAGCTTGTCCATATCATACCATATATGTCAGATTTGCAATATCCTTTTAGTAATTTGCATAAAAAAGGATTCTTTTGCTTCCAGTTTAAGTCCACATTAATGGTATAATATCAATTGTGGTGATAATATGATTGAAATAAAACTGTCCATTCGCAACTTGGTAGAGTTCGTGCTCCGCTCCGGTGACATAGATTCGGGGTTCATGCGCATGGATAGAGCCATAGAAGGAACCAAAGCCCATAGGAGGCTGCAAAAATCCTATGGCGATAATTATGCTGCAGAAGTGCAACTGAAAAAAACCATAGAATATGATGCTTATAGTTTGGTCCTTGAAGGCAGAGCTGACGGCATTCTTATTGAAGAAGATAATATTATAATTGATGAAATAAAGTCAGTAACACAGCCTCTTGAGCTCATTGATGAAGATTACGACTTCAGACACTGGGCTCAGGCTATGTGTTATGGGTATATATATGGTGTGGAAAATAATCTGGAGAGCCTTATCATTCAATTGTCATACATACAATTGGATACGGATGAAGTCAAGAAGCTGAGAAAGAGCTTTGATATAGCAGAGCTCCAAAGCTTCTTCAATGGTTTGATTGAGAAATATTGCATCTGGGCAGATTACAGCAATTCATGGATTTCCACTCGAGATGAGTCTATTAAAGAGCTTCAATTTCCTTTCCCTCAGTACAGGAAAGGTCAGCGAGAAATGGCTGCGGCAGTATATAGAGCTATAAGAGATGAGGATATACTCTTTGCCCAAGCACCTACAGGCATAGGCAAGACCATATCCTCTGTTTTCCCCGCGGTGAAAGCCATGGGTGAAGGTAAAACCTCTAAAATATTTTATCTCACTGCAAAAACCACTACCCAAAAAGTAGCAGAAGAAGCATTCCAGCATATGAGAGAAAAGGGCTTAAAGCTTATATTTATAACCATAACGGCAAAGGATAAAGTCTGCTTCAAGGAAGAAAGGGAATGCAATCCAAAATACTGTGAATATGCTAAGGGTCATTTTGACAGAGTAAATGACGCCTTAATGGACATGCTCCAAAGTGAAACTCACATCGATAGGGAAACCCTCCTAATTTATGCAGAAAAGCATAAGGTATGTCCCTTTGAGTATTCCTTGGATTTGGCTATATGGGCAGATTGCGTTATATGTGATTATAATTATCTATTTGACCCCAACGCCAGCTTGAAGAGATTTTTCATGGATAAGAAATCTGACTTTACCTTTTTGATCGATGAGGCACATAATCTAGTGGATAGAGGAAGAGAAATGTATTCTGCAGAGCTTCATAAAAGGGATTTTCTAGAGCTTAAAAGGCAAATGAAAGGTAAAAACAAAGAGCTATACTCTATTTGCAACAGCTTAAATAAATATTTTATTGAGCTAAGAAAAAGACTTGGAGAAAATAGTAATTATGTAAGTCAAAAAGAAGAAAAGGATTTATACAATTTATTGAATTCCTTTGTTATCAAAGCAGATAAATATCTAGCTATGGATGATCACAAAAATGAGGAACTTATGACCTTGTATTTTGATGTACTGAATCTCTTAAAAATCTCAGAAAACTATGATGAGCATTATGTCACTTATGTTGAAAAATTCAGCAACGATGTGAGGCTTAAGCTCTTTTGTCATGACCCTTCCCTATTGATAAGCCAAGTGCTGAAAAAGGGCAAGGCAGCAATTTTCTTCTCTGCAACACTTTTACCAATGGATTATTTTTTTGAAATATTGGGTGGGGACGAAAACAACAAATCCATATATCTCCACTCTCCTTTTGATGCGTCAAACAGACGTCTTCTCATAGGAGATAATGTGGCAACCCGTTATAGCAAAAGAGAAGATAGCTATGAAAAGATAGCTGATTATATATATATAACCATAGAAAACAAAATAGGAAACTATATGGTGTTTTTTCCTTCTTATAAGTATATGGAAAATGTCTATGAAGAATTTAAGGCAAAATATCCGGATTTCAATGTGAATGTCCAAACCCCGGGAGCCACGGAAGAGGAAAAAGCCCTTTTCATGGAATTCTTCCAGCCAGATCCCAAGATCCATAATATTGGTTTTTGTGTCTTGGGTGGTGTGTACTCAGAGGGGATAGACTTAAGAGATGACAGACTCATAGGTGTAATAATAGTAGGTGTGGGGCTACCTCAGCTCTGTCTTGAGAGAGATATTATAAAAAACTACTATGATAACAAAAACCATAAAGGCTTTGAATATTCTTATATGTATCCAGGAATGAACAAGGTAATGCAGGCAGCAGGAAGACTCATTCGCTCAGAAACTGACAGAGGAGTCATACTCCTATTAGATGAACGGTTCTCCCGCTGGGATTATCAAAAGCTTTTCCCTAAGGAATGGTTTCCTCATATCAAAATTAACGAAAACAGCCTCTCAAAATTTTTGAAAGATTTTTGGGTCTAGCCATCCTATTTTTTAATAAGGCTCATCAGCTCATTCATTTCATTCTTGGTTATATTTCTCCAATGGCCGGTTTTTAACAGGCCTAATCTGATGTTCATTATGCGGATGCGCCTTAGATTTAACACTCTATAATCAAAAACCTCGCACATGCGTCGTATTTGTCTGTTCAAGCCTTGGGTAAGAATAATACGAAAGGTAGTTTTGTCCATGAGATATATCTTACATGGCTTTGTTTTTCTGCCAAGTATCTCAACACCATTAGCCATGCCTTGTAAAAAATCATCAGTTATAGGCTTGTTTACTGTAACTATGTATTCCTTTTCATGATTATTCTCGGCTCTCAATATTTTATTTACTATATCTCCATCATTGGTCATGAGGATAAGACCTTCTGAGTCCTTATCCAGCCTACCTATAGGAAAAACCCGTTCTGGATGATCCACAAAATTTACTATGTTTTCAGCTACCCTGCTGTCGGTGGTGCATTCTATGCCCACAGGCTTATTCAAAGCTATGTAAACCTTCTTTTTCTTTTTACCGATAGGGTCACCGTCTATGCAAACCTGATCCCCAGACTCAACTACAGTGCCCAGTTCACAAATCTTTCCGTTTATGGTTACTCTTTTTTCTTCTATCAATTTATCCGCTTCACGCCTTGAGCAGGCACCACTCTCAGCTATATATTTATTTATCCTCATATGTGACTACCTTTAGCACTTTCCTTTCTCTATATATTAAAAGGGTCATCAAAGATGCCCCTTTTAATATTATACCACAATAATTATACTGAATACTTCAGCAAAGGAATTTAAACATTTTGGCTGTCGGATACAGGATTGTCAACTTCTTCGTCTGTTTCATCTACTTCATCTGCTTCATCTATTTTTGATGCCGAGACTACAGCTAACGGGATATCATCAATATTGATGCATGTCACTCCTTCAGGTAAATCAATATCTGCTATTCCAATAGAATCGCCATTTTTAGCATCGCTTATGTCTACTTCTATTGTATTAGGTATAAGCTTTGCCTTTCCTGTAAGCTGAATTTCATTTGTATTAATTTGCAATATTAATTGGTTGTACAATATAGTATCCATACCTTTAAACACTAAAGGAACATTACGGCTTATTTCTGAATCTTGATTTACCACTTGGATATCCAAATGCAGTAATTTGCCTGAAAGAACGTCTCTTGCAGTATCCTTTATAAACCCAAAGCTCTCTTTTTCGTCTAAAACTACTGTTAGATTAGCTCTTCCGCCAAATTCCTTTATCAGTTTCTCTATGTCCTTTTCTCTAAACTTCACTGAAGTTGTTTCTACTCCTTTTCCGTAGATAACACCGGGTATAAACTGTTCTTGTCTTACCTTATAGCCTTTTTGATCCCTGCAAAAAGTCTCTAGCTTAACAATTCCCATATAAACCCCTCCTTTTCTTAATAAATTTATACGAGTGATATAAAGCCTCGTGCTAACATATTCAATTATAACATATGCCTTACAATAACACTAATTTGCTCCAATAAGCATCTCAATTCAATCTAGCATGAGCTTTTCTAATAATAAAGGCTCTACATGCTTTCCATTTTTGAAGGCTCTCATATTACCTCCGGATATTTCGTCAATCAATGCAATATGATTATCCTCTCCTACTCTTCCGAATTCAAATTTGATGTCATAAAGCTCTATGCCACGTTTAGCCAGCTCATCTTTTACAACAGCTCCTATTTTTTTTGTAAGCTCCTTCAATGTCTTGTATTCATCATGAGAAAGAATTCCCAACATATCCAAAGCGTCTTCAGTAATAGGGGGATCCTGGCGATCATCATCCTTGAGTGTAACTTCTACAAAGGCGTCTAATACCTGGCCATCCTCGGCATACATTCCATATCTGCGCAAAAAGCTCCCCACTGCCCTGTATCTGCATATTACTTCTAATCCCTTGCCAAACATTGTGGCAGGCTTTACTGTCATGGTTGCTACGTCAATATCTGCATCTACATAGTGAGTTGGTATTCCTTTACCCTTTAGTATCTCAAAAAACATTTTAGTGAGTCTTAGACCCGCTCTTCCTGCCCCTTCCATTGTCAATCCTACAGAATTTGACCCTGGATCGAACACTCCGTTTTCTCCTGTCATATCGTCTTTGAATTTTAGCAGATAATTTCCATTCTCTAAAGAGAAAACATCCTTAGTCTTTCCTTTATAAATAAGCTTCATGTAGCATACTCCTTTTATATAATTTTGGCAAACACTATGTATATATTATAATATATCCGAATTATATTTTAAATATAATTCGGATATGCTCCGCCTTCTTCTTCCCTCTCTTCATCGCTCAAGCAAGGGAGTGTCAC
>JAQUTA010000105.1 GCA_028709965.1 Lutispora sp. | reverse complement strand
GCAGTAACTTATAATCAGGATATTTATCAAAAAGTAAGAGAATTGCAGCAGCCTTGGAATGTAAATACTGCAGCTGTGATTGCAGGAAATACTGTATTTAATGATAATAATTATATATACAAATCAAAAATATGGATTAAAGAAGAAAGAGACTTTATATATAAAGGTTTATCCCTCGTTAAAGGTTTGTGTGTATACCCTTCAAAATCTAATTTTCATCTACTTAAACTTACCTATGATGATATGGATTCTTATAAGCTTAAAAATGAATTAGTTAACCATAGAATACTGATTAGGACTCCTGACGGATTCTCTTTTCTTACACCTAGGCATTTTAGGCTTGCTGTTCTAAATAGATTAGCCAATACTTCCTTGCTATCTGCTTTATATAGCTTGTTGGGGAGGGAGCTCTAAAAATCATATATGAAAACGAATAGCTATTTGTAGCATCGGCGTCATACCTTGAATACTATGGTATTATATTAGTTTTCGGGGGAGTGACGATAATGGTAATAACTGCTGCACATTGGATTTACTGTATTATGGTTTTAGTTATCTTAGCTTTTATGATGATCAGAAAGGATACAATTATTCCTTGTATTGCAGGGGTTTTTCTCATCGGTTTAGCTGCCAAAGGATCCATAAGCGGTGCCACAAGAGCAATATTTGACTCGTTTATTGTAGCTGGTATAGAGCTGATTAGCGTAATAATGATTATATCTGTTATTGTTGCTATGGCTAAACTGTTAGAAGAAGTAGGAGCAAACGTTTTGATGGCTGCTCCAGTTGCAAAGCTTATAAAGACACCGGATGCTGCATTCTTTGCTGTAGGTATTGTTATGCTTTTGGTTTCATGGTTTTTCTGGCCTTCTCCTGCTACTGCTTTGATAGGTGCAGTTCTTCTTCCTATTGTCATAAGAGTGGGTTTGCCAGTCATTGGATTTGCAGTAGCAATAAACATCTTTGGTCATGGAATTGGACTTTCTACAGATTTTATTATTCAAGGCGCTCCCACAATAACTGCAACTTCAGCAGGAGTATCTGTGACCGATGTTATGATCCAAGGTATTCCTTTATTTGCAGTTATGGCTGTGGTGACAGTGGCAGCATCCTATATTATTTTAAAGAGAGATATGAAATCAGGAAACATTATTAAACCTCAAGTTGAAGTGTATAGCGTTGAGAATACAATTAAGTATCCTAAGATTGCAAAATGGACTGCAATAGTAGTTCCTATGTTGTTCTTACTTGACATAATCGCAATGTTTGCTTTTGATTTAAAGGGTGGAGATGCTACTGCTTTGGTAGGAGGTACTTCGGCAATTGTTCTTTGCGTTCTGTGCGGGATGCTTTATAAGAAAGATGCTTTGGAACAAATTGCAAAATATATAAAAGAGGGATTTACCTTTGGAATGGAGATATTTGGTCCAATCATACCTATTGCGGCATTTTTTTATCTTGGAGAGGTAGGACCCTTTACTCAAGTATTTGGAAATGCACTTCCTGAAGGTTCTCAGGGAATATTATCTGACATTGGGCTTCTATTAGCATCCAGCGTAACTTTGAATAAACCAGCGGCAGCTTTACTGGAAACCACGGTTGGAGCAATAACCGGTCTTGACGGCTCGGGTTTTTCTGGAATGAATCTAGCCGGATCCATAGCGAGAGTATTTGGCACTGCAGTAAATGTAAGTGTGGCAAAGCTATGCGCCTTAGGCCAGATTGCAGCCATTTGGGTAGGAGGAGGAACGATAATACCTTGGGCTGTAATACCTGTGGCGGCAATAACAGGAATAAAGCCTATAGATTTGGCCAGAAAGAATTTGGTACCGGTTCTTATAGGTTTAGCTGTTACGACAATAGTAGCGATGTTCATATTATAGAGAGGAAGTCTGGCTTCCTCTCTTTTTTTTCAGCACCAATGCAACTGAAAGAGAAATCAAAGATATAACAGACATCATCTGATATAGAGAAAATACACTAAAAGAGTCAATGATTATACCTCCTCCAATATTGCCTATGAGAGATCCTAAGCCAAAGATAAGAGCAGACATTAAGGATATGCTAAATGATCTAGCCTCCGCAGGTACTAAGCTGCACAAATAATCTAATCCTCCTGCCATGAGTAATGGGAAAGTGAAACCTTGTAAAAACTGAATTATTATTATTATCGATGTATTTTTCCAAAGGGTGCATAAGAAAAACCGAATTGCAAATAAGGCTAGAGAAAGCAAATATGTATTTAATGCACCAATTTTAGTAATCAATCTATTTATGAGAAAAAATACAGGTATTTCAGCTATCGCTACTACAAACCAGAGCAGCCCTAAATTTTGCACATTTCCTCCAACTTCTTGGAGCAGTACCCCAACATAGCTGCTATTAGCTCCATAAGAAATGCTTATAATAGTAACAGAAAGAAGAAACAACAATATATTGGTATTCTTTAGTATTTTTAAAGGCTGTACCTTGCTTTTTTTCTTTTCATGTATTTCATCACTAATATTAACCTTGGATAAAAGTATAATAATCAATAAGGTAAATATAGAGTATAAGCAAAATGCTATATTGATAGAAGTTCTAGAGATAATTATTCCTAATAAAAATGAAGAAAAGGCATAGCCTGCAGAACCCATTAATCTAATCTTTCCATATTTTATATTATTATATTTATGTGATACTTTATAGCATAAAGAGTCCATTAAAGGCAAAATACCGCTTTGAAAAATGACAAAACAAATGGTTGCGAAGACCACTCCAAAGTACTTATTTACTGGAATAAATAAGAATATAGTAATAGCACTGATAATAGTCGAGATATACAGGGCTTTTTTTATACTTATATATTTATCTGTTAAATAGCCCCATAAGGGCTGAAATATAACATTTATCGCAGAGTTCAATGCAAATATGGAACCTATTTGTATATACGAAAGTCCGCGGTCCTGCAAATATAACAGCAAAAATGGAGTATAGCAAGCAAAGACCCAATAAACCGCAAAGAATAAAGAGGATAGATTTCTATTTATTTTTTTTTCTTCCATATAATATCACCTCATCAAGTCCAAAAATAATTATAACAGATAGTATATAAATATAATATAGAGATATAAAATTATTATGGGGTAAAAAGCATAGCACAAATGCTATATTATGATATAATATATAGAGTAAAAATATAAATTTTAGCTTTTTAGGGGGTAAAAAAACTTGAACAGGCTACATGCTTCTATGGATGGAGAGGAAATCCAGTGCAGCAAAATACATTATAACCTGCCGATAGGACAGTTAATTAGCATTGCAGTTGAGAAAGAAAATGGTTATATTGCAAAAAACGGAGCTTTATGCGTTAATACCGGCAAGTACACAGGAAGGTCGCCTAATGACAGATTTATTGTGGATAGCTCATCTGTGCACCAACATATAAATTGGAACAAGGCTAATCTACCCATGACTATGGAAAACTTTGATAGATTGTATTCTAAGGTTTTGGATTATATCAAAGGAAAAGAAGTATTTGCCTTTGAAGGTTTTGCCGGGGCTGATAAAGAGTATCGCATGCCGGTAAGAGTTATCAATGAATTTGCATTTCAGAATCTATTTGCTCAGCAAATGCTTATCAAGGCAAAAACAGAAGAACTTAATGATTTTAACCCAGGATTTACAATTATTGCCGTACCTGATTTTAAAGCTGATCCAAAAGTTGATATGACAAATTCTGAGGCATTTATTGTACTTAATTTTGAAAAAAATATAGTGTTGATAGGTGGAACAAAGTATTGCGGTGAAATTAAAAAATCTATTTTTACAGTGATGAATTATCTTTTGCCTTTCAAGGGTGTATTGCCAATGCATTGCTCTGCAAACATGGGTCAAAATGGTGAAGTAACACTATTTTTTGGCTTATCGGGTACAGGCAAGACCACATTATCTGCAGACGATGACAGAAGGCTCATAGGTGATGATGAGCATGGTTGGACAGATAAGGGAGTATTTAATTTTGAGGGTGGTTGCTATGCTAAGTGCATAAATCTTTCCCAAGAGAATGAACCTCAAATATGGAACGCTATTAGAGAAGGTGCACTGCTAGAGAACGTTGTAATTGATGAAGCTACTGGAGAGCCGGATTATGACGACGATAGATATACAGAAAATACCAGAGCTGCTTTTCCCGTTGAGCATATTGAAAATTCAATACTTGAGGGCATGGGCGGAATACCAAAAACAATAATATTCTTGACAGCAGACGCAACTGGAGTTTTGCCTCCCATATCAAGACTGACAAAAGAGCAAGCGATGTATCATTTTATGTCAGGCTACACTAGCAAACTGGCAGGTACAGAAAGGGGTATAGTAGATCCTAAAGCTACCTTCTCTACATGCTTTGGATCCCCATTTATGCTTTTAAAGCCACAGGTATATGCAAAGCTATTGGGAGAGAAGATTGACAAAAATGATGCGAAGGTATTTTTAGTTAATACCGGTTGGGCAAGCGGTTCATATGGAATAGGCAGTAGGATGAAGCTTAAGTATACAAGAGCAATGGTAAGAGCAGCCATGAATGGACAACTGGACGAAGTGGCTTATATAACAGATCCAATATTTGGACTTGCCATACCAAAAGAATGCCCTAATGTTCCTAATCTTGTTTTAAATCCTCCAAATACATGGTACAGCATTGATGAGTATTACAGAAAGGCCAACAACCTAGCTGAGAACTTTGGCAGTAACTTTAAGCAATTTGAAGGTGTGTCTGAAGATATTTTAGAAGCTGAACCTGAAAAAATGTTAGAGGAATATATAATATAAGTATAAGTAAAGCAGTGGGGACGGTGGGTCCCCACTGCTTTTATTCTCAAGTTTATTTCATTTCCTGTATTAAGCCTTCCACCAAAAGTGCAGTATTCTCTAGGCTGTCAATAGTTATAAATTCTTCTGTGCTGTGAGCGTTGCTCATGCCAATACCAAGAGTTACAGCTTTTATACCGGCACCGTTTAATATATTTGTATCACTTCCGCCACCTGTAGATTTTGGAGAATAGGGTATATCTGCTCTTTTCATAGCAGCTTCTATAATACTTAGAATAGGATCATCAAGTGCAGTAGTGAATTCGTTATAACAGTCTTGTACATCGATGGTTAATTTTGCATTAACATTATTGCATGCATCTTCCAAACACTTTATCATATGCTTTACTTGTATATCAAGTTTCTCAGGGTCAAGGCTTCGAGCTTCTGCTTCCAACTCCAGCAGGTCACATACAATATTTGTTGAATGACCTCCTCTTATGATGCCTATATTAGCTGTTGTCTCTTTGTCTATGCGAGCTAATTTCATATTACTTATTGCCTTGGATGCTGTAACTATTGCATCTATACCCTTTTCTGGATTTAGCCCTGCATGAGAAGCTTTTCCTTTAATTGTTGCATTTATCAGCTTTTGCGCAGGACCTTTTATTATAACTGTTCCCACATCACCGCTACTGTCAAAAATAAATGCAGTTTTTGACTTGAGCATGGAATGATCTAAATATTTAGCACCAAGAAGACCAATTTCCTCGCAAATTGTAAATACCAATTCAATATCTCCATGAGAAATGTTATTTTCAATAATGGATCTTACTCCTTCAACAATTGAAGCAATGCCTGCCTTATCATCTGCTCCTAAAATGGTGGTGCCATCACTTTTGATGATTCCTTCGATTATTTGAGGTTTAATATTTTGCCCCGGGTTTACCGTGTCCATATGAGCTCCCATAATCATGGGTGGTACTTTTTTATTGCCGGATATCTTGACAATAAGATTACCAACATTGGATCCTGACTTAATATGAGCATTATCTATATGAGTTTCAAATCCCATTTTATCAAAAATAGACTTTAGATGGAAAGCCAAAGTTTTCTCATCCTTACTCACACTATTAATTTTCACAAGTTCCAAGAAAGTCGAAACCAATCGTTCTGTATTCAAATTCATCCCTCCACCATATCATTTCAGTCAACATTATAGCACATTAACAGTTTTACTTTCTATGAATATTATGATAATAAGGTTTAAAAAGAATTCAAAAACTATTTTGTTAGGGGATGATAAATTGACTATTTATGTGGTTAAAAGTGAAGACACCCTTTGGTCCATAGCCAGGCAATTTGGTGTTCCAGTGGATACAATTATTGATGCCAATGGGATAAGGGATTTACCTTATTTGGTCATTGGTCAGGCTTTAGTTATACCTGGAGAGTCAACAACTTATACTATTAAAGCAGGAGATTCTCTTTGGAGTGTAGCTAGAAAGTTTGGTATTTCAGCTGACAGACTTGCAGAATTCAACGGAATTTCTAATCCCGCCTTGATTTATCCCGGATTGCAAATAAAGATACCAAAAGAAGTTAAAGGATATGGAAGTATTGAGATAAATGCGTATGCAGAGCAGGAAGCAGGAGCTAAAGCAGCTCAGGATGTTGTTGATGTTGCAAAATATCTTACCTATGCCAGTCCTTTTAGTTATCAGATCAATGAGGATGGAACACTTAATACCATAAACGATGAGGCTATAATTCAAGCAGCAAGAAGCAATAATGTAGCACCTTTGATGATTGTTACAAATTTCAAAAATGGAAATTTTGATACTCAGCTAGCTCATCAAATACTAGCAGATGAGAATATACAACAAACCCTTATTAACAATATAATTAATACAATGAAGAATAAGGAGTACTATGGATTAAACATAGACTTTGAGAGGATTGATCCAACGGATAGACAGCTTTATAATAATTTTCTCAGAAAAATAACTCCTCAGCTTCACAATAATAACTTTGTAATATCAACTGCATTAGCACCGAAGACCTATGATATAACAGAAGGGGCATGGCATGGTGCTCATGATTACAGAGCACATGGAGAAATAGTTGATTTTGTAATCATAATGACTTATGAATGGGGATGGTCAGGAGGACCGCCTATGGCAGTAGCGCCTATTGGTGAAGTGAAAAAAGTATTGGATTATGCTGTTTCAGTTATTCCGAAAGATAAAGTAATGATGGGAGCTCCACTATATGGTTATGATTGGGCGCTTCCATATACTCCGGGTGGCCAGTGGGCTAAGAGGATAAGTCCTGATGAAGCTGTGAGATTGGCAGGAACTGTTGGTG
>JAQUTA010000013.1 GCA_028709965.1 Lutispora sp. | reverse complement strand
AATTCAGAGGCACGGCTTCACAAAATGAGCAATCAGGCTGCAAAAGCAACCCTTGATAGACGGGCTAATGCCATTAGAACCAGGATTGAAAAACTTGATGTGAAAGAAAAACCAAAGAAATTGCCGGAAATCAATTTGGATATACAGAAGACAAGACAGCTTTATTCCAAAGTGATATTGAGTTCTGATGGGCTTGATAAAAGCTTCGGAGATAAAGTCGTTTTCAAAGAGGCACAATTTAAGGTACTTAATAATAGTAAAACTGCGGTTATAGGTCCAAACGGAAGCGGTAAGACCACGCTTATCAAAATGATTATAAATGGCTATCCGGCAATAAATAGAGCTATAGCTGCTAAAATAGGCTACTTCAACCAGGATATGAGTGTTTTAGAGAGCAACAAGACATTGCTCCAAAATGTTATGGAAAGTAGCATATATGATGAAACTTTTGTAAGGATTATGCTTGCAAGGCTCCTTTTTAAGCAGGAAGACGTTATGAAAAAGGTTTCCTTATTAAGCGGCGGCGAAAGAGTAAAAGCAGCTTTAGCTAAAATAATCGTAAGCGATTTTAATCTACTGGTTTTAGACGAACCCACCAATTATCTGGACATATACTCAATGGAAGCTGTAGAGGAAGCAATACTAAGCTATAACGGGACTGTGGTCTTTGTTTCTCACGATAGAAGATTTGTAAGTAATGTTGCCGATCATATAATATCTATTGAGAATCAGAAAACCATATGCTTTGATGGGACATATAAAGAGTATAGCCAAAAGAAAGAAGTATCTGCACAACAATATGATAAATCTATAGACAAAATGGTACTTCAGCACCGCATGGCAGAAATATTGGGAAAATTGAGTATGCCATCTAAAAATGACGACATTGAAGCTCTTGATAGGGAGTACAAGCAAATTATTATAGAGCTGAGCAGATTGTAATGGAACAGACTAAACTGATGTGCCGGAGCGAAATATGGATACTGGAGAAAGCTGGCGAGTGGAAAACCTGCAGATAAATACTGCTGAGATAGAGAATCTGCATTATTCACTTAAAGGTTTTAGCGCGTTGCCCATTAAAAATATCATAAGGATAGGCACAAACAGCACAAGAGCAAGCTGAAGCTCATCTTTTGTACCACAAATTCTAAGGCCTCGTCGGCTCTCTGTTTTAGGAGCTTGGCCTTTAATCCGGAGAGCCTTCCGAATAACTCATTTTCCTCTGGGATAGGATATTCTAGCTTGTGAATTCACTATTACAATCAAGTACAATATTATAAAAGGATCATATGACGATGCCGGGCTTTTTTAACTATCCTTTTATATTTCATAAAATGATATATAATAATAGTATAGAAGTACCTTTTTGAAACGTATAGAATGAATATAAAAGCAAATAGAAGTTGAATTAATAAGGAGGAAATTTACATGACAAAAAATTTTTATGCTGCCATAAGAGAAAGAAGAAGCATATATGGGATTAGCAAGGAGACAACTGTTTCGGATGAAAGAATAGAAGAAGTGATCAAAGAGGCTGTGTTGCATACACCTTCTGCATTTAATTCCCAAAATACAAGAATCATTCTCCTGTTCGGAGAACATCATAATAAACTATGGAATATAACAAAAGAAGCTCTCAGGAAAATTGTTCCGGAAAATAAATTTGCTGTTACGGAAGAAAAGATTAATTCATTCCGCAATGGCTATGGTACAGTTTTATTCTTCGAGGATATTAGCATAGTCCAGTCATTGCAAAAACGCTTCCCATCCTATAAAGACAATTTCCCAAGTTGGTCACTACAATCTTTGGGAATGCATCAACACGTGGTTTGGACATCCTTGGAGATCGAAGGTCTTGGTGCGTCCTTGCAGCATTATAACGAGCTTATCGAGGCTGATGTGAAGAGAGAATGGAAGGTTCCTGCTGATTGGAAGCTGATCTCCCAGATGCCCTTTGGTAAACCAACAGCACCGGCCGGTGAAAAGGAATTTATGTCACTAGAGGAAAGAGTAAAGGTGTTCAAATAATAACAGTAATACTTTAAGTACAGTTGTTTATCTCTGATTTCTTCATTCTAAAGAAACCAGAGGTGGGCTGGTACTCCATTTCCTCTATGGATATTATAAGGAGTTATATGAAGCGCAGTTTGCATAGATTGAGACTATTTCAAGACGAAAAGGCTTGCACATAGTCAGATCAGGCTTGAATTATTTCCTTAATATAAAAAAGTGAAAAATATAACAAAGGGTGGTAAAATGTTTAGTTATTTATATGAAACGTTATTAACTAAAATAAATGATGGCAGTAAATGTGCAATGTTAACCTTTCTCAGCTCACAAAGTGATCCAAATGGACATATTGGAAAAAAGTTCCTCTTAACAAAAGAGGATGTAGAAAACAAATCTTATCCTTTACATAACGATGTCTATGAAAAAATAAATCTTTCTTTGGATACAGGAAAGCTTGAGATAATCAATATAGAAGAGAACAAAAACCTCTTAATCGAACCCTTCGTTCCCAAGCCACGTTTGATTATTTTCGGCGGTGGACATGTGGCTAAACCTGTATCGGAATTTGCAACTAGGGTAGGTTTTTCTATTACTGTCATAGATGATAGACCCTCCTTTGCCAATATAGGACGGTTTCCTGATGCAGAGAAAGTTATTTGTGAAAGCTTTGAGAAATCTTTTGATTTGATCAATTTTAGGAAAACCGATTTTGTAGTTATTGTAACAAGGGGTCATAGACATGATGGAATAGTCTTGCGTGAAGCTTTGCAGCACGATCTCAGTTACACCGGCATGATAGGCTCGAAACGAAGAGTTCGTGCCATGATGGAGGAATTATCAAGGGAAGGATTTGCAAAAGAAAAGCTGGATTTGGTTAAATCCCCCATAGGAATTGATATAGGCGCTGTCACCCCAGATGAGATAGCTATATCAATAATTGCCCAGCTTATAAGTTTCAAAAATAAGAGTAGCATTGATAGGTTTGGCAAAGGCTTCGTCTTTCCTGAATTTGACGTGGAAGTGGTGCAAAATATTTCCGAAGAGTCATCAATGCCCAGAGCTCTTATAACTATATTGTCTTCTAAAGGTTCCACCCCAAGAAAAGCAGGCGCTAAGATGGTGCTTTATCAAGATGGGAGAACCATTGGAAGCATAGGCGGTGGCTGCAGTGAAGCGGGGGTCATAGCTAGTGCAAGAACAATTATGGCTGACAAAGGTTTTCTAATTGAGCATGTGGATATGACCGGTGAAGTTGCTGAATCCGAAGGCATGGTATGCGGTGGGATAATGGATGTGCTCATTGAAGTATTTTAGGAATAGAGTTTTTCATATGGTGGCGTATCGATACACTTCTACAAATTTTTCCCCCTTCTAACTTATTTTCCTTAGCTTACTTTTACAGAAAAACATTATGCTATATAGTATATGTATAATGTTCGATGTTAAAAAACAAACTACATTTTGGGGGAAGCTTTATGGATAAAAGAATTAAAAAAGTTGCCTTTTTAGGGTTGTTTATGGCTTTTTTGGTTATTGCAACCACAATTTTTCGATTTCCTGTGCCTACATTTAATCTTTACTTCAACCTTGGCGAATCTGTAATATATTTAGTCGCTCTTATTTTTGGCGGACCTGCCGGTGCAATAATAGGAGGAGTTGGATCTGCATTGTCAGATGTTTTAGGCGGTTATCCTGTTTGGGCGCCAATAACTCTTGTAATAAAAGGTATAGAGGGGTTTATTGTTGGTATCCTTGCAAGAAAGTTTAATCCCTACATTGCAGTAGCAGCAGGTGCAATATTTATGATGATAGGATATGCAACAGCTGCTGGGATTTTGTACGGCGTTGGCGCTGTGCCTGTAGAATTGGCAGGTGACTTTGTTCAGGTGTTTATAGGAGGGGTAATAGCAATACCTCTATACAAGAGATTGAAAAATATATACTTCAATGATGAGAATAATTTTTAGGAGTGATCAGTGTTGAAAATTGGGAAAGTACCTCCAGAAATCTTAAAAAGGGTTGTTTATCCACATCTTGGAGTTATGAGAAAAGAAGTTTTAGTTCATTCTGGTTTTGGTGAAGACTGCAGCATCATTGATTTTGGTAATAATGTAGCGGTTGTTTCCACAGACCCCATCACCGGAGCCAATAAAAATAGCGGGTATCTTTCTGTATTTGTTTCTTGCAATGATATTGCTGCTTGTGGGGCAAACCCCTTAGGAATAATGGTGACGCTGCTTCTGCCCGAAGGAACTGATGAGAATAGGCTGAAGGATTTAATGGAAGGCATCCACAATGCAGCTAATGAAATTGGGGTAGAGGTTTTAGGAGGTCACAGTGAGATTACAGATGCGGTTGTCAAACCGATAATTTCAGTAACCGCTTTGGGAATTGCAAAGAGGAATGAGTATGTAACTTCTTCTGGAGCCAAAGCGGGTGATGATGTAATTGTTACCAAGGCTCTTGGGCTTGAGGGCACAGCTATATTAGCATTTGATTATGAAGAGCTTTTAAAAAAAAGAATACCTGCGGAGCTTTTACATAGTGCTAAAAGTTTTATAGAAAAAATCGGAGTTATTGAGGAAGGTCTCGCTGCGGCCAAAGTGGGAGCATCTGCTATGCACGATATAACCGAAGGTGGATTGTTGGGGGCAGCTTACGAAGTAGCTGAGGCATCTGGAGTAGGGATAAAAATAATAAAGGACAAGCTTCCAATTTTACCCGAGACCAAGGCTATCTGTGATTTTTTTCAAATTGACCCTCTTTGTCTAATTTCGAGTGGCTCAATGCTTATATGTACACCAAAAGGAAACGAAGTACTGGAAGCTTTGGAATCCCGAGGAATTGATGCTTATATCGTAGGAAAGATTACTGAAAAAGAGAAGCTTTTGATTTCAGGAGATAATCATATATCTATTTTACCTCCAGAGAGAGATGAGTTATATACGGCTAAAAAAAATTCGGCTCCCCAAACCCATGCTTGATCACTGCAAAAGAGGCAACTTACCTATAGGTGAAGTTGCCCCTTTTGTGTATAATTTAATATTTTTACATTGACACTATAAAAAAGATTGTGTATTATATAAATATAGGGTAGGGGCGTATCCTATATTAAACCTAATAGGAAAAGAGGTTATTACCATGAAAACTATATCTCTAAAGATAATCGGAATGACCTGTGCAGCCTGTGTAAAAGCAGTTGAAAAGGTAATAGGAAGGCTAGAAGGTGTAGAAAGTGTCTCGGTCAATTTTGCTACAGAGAAAGCAAATGTAAAATATAACCCCAAACTAACAAGACTCTCAGAAATAAAACAGGTCATTTCAAAGGCGGGATATAAAGCGCTAGAGGTTGAAAGTGCTAATCAAGTTGATGAAGATAAGGTGAGAAAAGAGAAGGATATAAGAACACTTTGGGCAAAATTTATAGTATCAGCAATATTTGCTACCCCTTTATTAATCTATGCTATGGCTCATATGATACCGGGTGTGAATAAATCATTGCCGGCTTTTTTAGATCCTATGAGCAACCCTTTGTTATTTGCAATAGTTCAAATAATCTTAGTTACACCGATAATTATTGCAGGATATAAGTTTTATACTATAGGCTTTGGAGCCATAATAAGAAGAAGCCCCAATATGGATTCACTTATTGCCATGGGTACATCCGCCGCTGTGATTTACAGCTTATATTCCACTTACAGAATTTATATGGGAGACCATCATAGTGTCATGAATCTGTACTTTGAGTCCGCAGGTGTTATCATCACATTGATTCTTCTGGGAAAATCACTTGAAGCGGTGTCAAAAGGTAAGACTTCTGAAGCTATAAAGAAATTAATGGGCTTGGCCCCTAAGACAGCTATAGTAATTCAAAATGGCAAAGAAATTGAGATGCCCATAGAAGAGGTAGAGGTTGGGGATGTAATTTTAGTTAAGCCGGGTGAGAAAATACCTGTAGATGGGGAAGTGGTAGAAGGCCATACTTCCATAGATGAATCAATGCTTACCGGTGAGAGCATACCTATAGAAAAGCACGTAGGAGATAAGGTAATAGGTGCAAGCATTAATAAGCATGGATCCATCAAATTTAAAGCTACAAAGGTAGGCGGGGATACAGCACTTGCCCAAATAATAAAGCTTGTTGAAGATGCCCAAGGCTCTAAGGCTCCTATAGCACAAATGGCAGATATAGTTTCAGGTTACTTTGTACCTATTGTATTTCTAATTGCTATATTATCATCGTTGGCATGGTATATAAGCGGAGAATCAACAGTTTTTTCCTTGACAATATTTATATCCGTATTGGTAATTGCATGTCCTTGCGCATTGGGTCTTGCAACACCTACAGCTATAATGGTTGGTACAGGTAAAGGTGCTGACTATGGCATATTGATAAAAGGCGGAGAAGCCTTAGAAACCACTCACAAGATTAATACCATAGTATTTGATAAGACTGGAACTATAACCGAAGGTAAACCTGAGGTAACAGATATAATTGCAACTGATTTGATTGAAAGAAATAGGCTTTTGCAGATAGCTGCATCAGCAGAAAAAGGTTCAGAGCATCCTTTGGGTGAAGCCATTGTAAAGGAAGCAGAAAAGAGTAAACTGGAAGTATTAAAGGTTGACAACTTTGCTGCAATACCCGGACATGGAATAGAAGTTCAAATTGAAAGTTCAAATATACTTCTTGGAAACAGGAAGCTTATGATGGATAGAAATATTGATCTGAAGCGGCTTGAAGATGAATCCGACAGACTTGCATCGGAAGGTAAGACTCCAATGTATATAGCAATGGATAATGAGCTTGCGGGTATAATTGCAGTAGCGGATGTGGTAAAAGAGAGCAGTGCAAAAGCAATTAAGAGGTTGCATGACATGGGAATAGAAGTTGCCATGATAACCGGAGACAACATAAGGACTGCAGAAGCAATAGCAAGACAGGTTGGGATTGACAGAGTACTTGCAGAAGTGTTGCCCCAAGATAAGGCCAATGAGGTTAAAAAGCTGCAAGCCGAAAACAAGAAGGTTGCTATGGTTGGAGATGGTATAAATGACGCTCCGGCTTTAGCCCAGGCAGATATTGGAATAGCTATTGGATCAGGTACTGATGTTGCGATGGAATCAGCAGATATAGTATTGATGAGAAGCGATCTTATGGATGTACCAACTGCCATACAATTAAGCAATAGCACAATCAGAAACATTAAGCAAAACCTTTTCTGGGCTTTTGGATATAATACAGCCGGTATACCTCTTGCGGCAGGTTTACTTCACTTATTTGGCGGACCACTGCTAAATCCGGTGTTTGCAGCAGCAGCTATGTCACTAAGCTCAGTATCAGTTTTAACCAATGCCCTTAGATTAAGAAAGTTCAAACCAAATTAAGAATGGAGGAAAAATAAATGAAAAAGCAGATTAATATTGAAGGAATGAGCTGTGGCCACTGTGTAAAGCATGTTGAGGAGGCTCTAAAAGAAATTGCTGGGATATCAGGCGTAACAGTAAGTTTGGAAGGCAGATATGCAATTGTAGAGTTAAACGCCGATGCTGATGACTCCAAGCTTAAAGAAGCCGTTGAAGAAGCAGGCTATGATGTAACAGGCATTGAAAGCATATAGGTAAATGAATAGTTCTGGAGGAAGTAATATGAGTGATGATTGTAAAATAGATGATTGCGGAAGCTGTGAGGATGAAAAATGCTGTCATAGAATAACAAACAGATCTGAAAAGATGAAATCATCTTTGATATCAAGATTGAATAGAATAGAAGGGCAAGTCAGAGGAATAAAAGGCATGATAGAAAAGGATGCCTATTGTGATGATATTCTTAATCAAATAGCTTCAGCCCAAGCTGCAATGAATTCAGTCAGCAAGCTGCTGCTAGAAAGCCATATGAAAAGCTGCCTTATAAGCAGAATTCAGGCAGGAGAAATGGAAGTAGTTGATGAATTGCTGAAGACTATAGAAAAGATGATGAAATAGGTTGGAGGATGGAGGTAGTAAATATGTCTAAAATTGCAAAGAGTTTAACAGATTTGATTGGTAATACTCCACTTCTGGAGCTGACAAATTATAACAAGATAAATAACCTGGATGCCACAGTGCTAGCTAAGCTTGAGTATTTTAATCCGGGCGGCAGCGTAAAGGACAGAATAGGCTATGCTATGATAAAGGATGCTGAAGATAGAGGCATCATAGACTCGAATACAGTTTTAATCGAACCAACTAGTGGCAATACAGGAGTAGGTCTAGCTTTAGTAGCTGCTGCAAGGGGTTATAAGCTGATACTCACCATGCCGGAGACTTTCAGCATAGAGCGAAGAAAGCTTCTTGCAGCATTGGGAGCAGAGCTTGTGCTTACACCAGGTTCGGACGGAATGGCTGGAGCAATCAAAAAGGCTGAGGAGTTAACTTCTGAAATAAAGAACTCATTTATGCCCCAACAGTTCAAGAATCCTGCAAATCCTGAATATCACAGAAAGACTACTGCAGAAGAAATCTGGAGAGATACTGATGGAAAAGTTGATATTTTTATAGGCGGTGTAGGAACAGGCGGTACTATTACTGGAGTAGGAGAAGCGTTAAAGCAGAAAAACCCTGAAATAAAGATAGTTGCTGTTGAGCCAAATGATTCACCGGTATTGTCGGGGGGACAAAAGGGACCTCATAAAATACAGGGTATTGGTGCTGGCTTCGTGCCTGAAGTACTAAACCTAAACATAATTGATGAGATATTCAGAGTAGAAAATGAAAGCGCTTTTGAGGCTTCAAGAAAGCTTGCTAAGAGCGAAGGCCTCCTTGCAGGCATATCATCGGGAGCTGCACTTTATGCAGCATCAGAAGTGGCAAAGCGTCCCGAAAACAAAGGCAAAACAATTGTAGTGCTTTTACCTGATACAGGTGAGCGATACTTGTCCACTGAGTTATTTATATAAAAACATTACAAAAAGAATTGAAGACTTATTGGAAATTCAAAAGTACTAGCAGTTTTAGCAAGGAGGCATTTTTGAGAAATGTGAAAGCAAGCATATACCAGATGCAGGTTGAATTGGAAAAAGTCGAGATGTGCAAAAAAGACTATTGATTAATAATAACACTCATGCTATTATATACCTATAGGGGGTATATGTATATGAGTGTTATTATTAATGAATCAAGATGTCCGCAAAATCATCCCTGTCCTTCTGTAAGGGTATGTCCTGTGGGCGCACTGAAGCAAAGTGGTTTTAAAGCTCCAGAGGTTGATATGGATAAATGCATTAATTGCAAAAAGTGTGCAGCTTTTTGTCCTATGGGAGCAATTAGAGTAAACAATTAACACAAATAATACTGCTAATATATTCTGAGGAGGTGATTTAATGAAAGTTACAGTATATTCTACTCCTACATGTCCGTGGTGTCATAAAGTAAAGGATTATTTAGAATACAAAGAAGTAAGATTCAAAGACGTCAATGTAGCAGCTGATAGGCTGGGTGCAATGGAAATGATCAGAAAATCAGGGCAGAGCGGTGTGCCTGTAGTAGATATTAATGGAAATATGGTAATTGGGTTTGATCAACCCAAAATAGATAGGCTTTTAAGAACATCTTAAATGATAAATAGAAAAGCTTATGACTACAAATAAATGGCATGGATTTATATCCATGCCATTTATTTATGTATTAAGTCATTTTCCATTATATTATATAAACGTAAGACAAGATGATTTAGATAAAAAATTACAAAAAAGGAAGTATACAATATAAATACATTGTAAATATTACAAAAATAGTTCTGCAATATTATTAAATATACAAAAATTAATCATTATTATTTATTGCTATTTATGATAATATTATTCTAATAGGTTTAAAAGGTTGCATTAAACGGGAATCGGTAGGAAAAATATGAAAATTATGGATGCATTAAAATACAAGCAGATTTTATACTATTTTGAAAAAATTTCAATAAACATGTTATAGAATAACTAAGCAAGTTAAAACCGATTTCCGGTTTTAATTAAATAAAAAGGATAAAAGGAGGAGGAAAAAATGAAAAACAAAAGACTAATTAGTTTGTTGTTGGTCATTGTTTTGGTAGTTTCATTGATAGCTGGTTGTTCAGGGGGAGGGACAACTAAGGGTGGAGGAGAAGGAGCAAAAAACTTATTATTCCAAGCTAATGGAAATACACCCTATATTAACTTAGATCCAAGCGTAGAAAATTCAAACGGCGTAATGGTATTGCATAATACTTACGAAATGCTTACCTATTACAATTATGAAACAGGTAAAATTGACCCTATGCTTGCAGAAAGCTGGTCTGCAAGTGAGGATGGAAAGTCATGGACTTTTAAGATTAAAGAAGGAGTAAAGTTCCATGATGGGACGGACTTAAATGCAGAAGCAGTAAAAAAATCTATAGATAGGACTATGGAGTTAGGTCTTGGCGCATCCTTTATTTGGGATAGCGTTGAAAGCATTGAATTAATTGATAAATACGAAGTTAAGTTTAATTTGAAATATCCAGCACCCATTGACTTGATAGCATCTGCAGCTTATGCAGCATTTATAATATCTCCAGATGCTGCAGAGAAAGACAGTGACTGGTTTAACCAAGGCAACGGTGCGGGTACAGGTCCATATAAAATTCAAAAAGCTGTTGCAGGAGAAGAAGTAGTATTAGAAAAGTTTGATGATTACTGGAGACCTTGGAAAGAGAATCAATACACTAGCATTATTATGAAAAAAGTTCCAGAAAGCAGTGCAAGAAGACAATTGTTGGAAAAAGAAGAAGCACAGATTTCAGTTAATTTTTCTACAACGGATATAGAAGCAATGAAAAAATCTGACAAAGTACAAATTGTTCAAAGACCTTTATATGACACAGTGGTTGGATGCTTAAATACAGAGAAATATCCATTAGATAATGTTGACTTTAGGAGAGCCCTAAGTTATGCATTCCCTTATGAAGAAACAGTAAACAATGTTCTCGAAGGACAAGGTGTACAATCTCACGGACTTATTCCGGGTGGATTGTGGGGACATAGTGAAGATTTGATGCAATATAACTTTGACTTAGATAAGGCTAAAGAATATCTTGATAAGTCAGGAGTTAAAACAGATGGATTAACTATCGAGATGACAATAAGCTCAGGCTATGATGAATATAGAAACTTTGCACAACTATTTCAAATTAATCTTAAAAAACTTGGAATTAATCTTGAAATAAGGGAAATGTCTTGGGATGCACAGTGGGAAAAAGCAAAGAATCCTAATCCTAAGGATAGACAAGATATATTCTTATTCATATGGTGGCCGGATTATCCAAGCCCTATAAGCTGGTTTGAAGGATTAGTTCGTTCAGAGGATAAAATATTCTTTAACTTGTCATACATTAAAAATACTGATCTTGATGCAAAAATGCATGAAGCTTCTATGCTAACAGTTACTGATAGAGACAAAGCAGAGCAGATAATGATTGATATGCAAAAAGAGATCATTGACGAAGCATATTTTATTCATATGTATGATAAATCAGCCACTTATGGAATTAGTAAAGATCTCAAAGGATTTACCACAAATCCTGCATATCCTACTGTAGTTAGATATTTTGATCTATATAAATAATATGGTATACATTTACCTTTAGGGGGAAATTACAATGAAAAAATATATTTTCAAACGAATAATTACTGGCATTATAGTCCTTTTGGGAGTAATCACAATTACTTTCATAATGGCAAGAGTAATTCCCTCAGATCCAGCTGCGAAGTGGGTTGGCCCTAAGGCCACCCCTGAGCAGATTGCTATGGCGGAAAAAGAGCTTGGACTAGATAAGCCAATGCCGGTGCAATATGCAAATTATATAAGAGACTTATTAAAAGGAAATCTTGGCAGATCTTTGAGAACTAAACAGCCTATCACTCAGGAGTTGGCTGCTTATATTCCGGCAACACTTGAAATTGTTATATTTGGGTTTTTGCTTGCTGTAATAATTGGTATTCCTTTGGGGATATATTCCGCTAAGCAAAAGGATAAAATGCTTGATCATGTAAGCAGATTTTTTTCAATAGGCTCTGTATCACTGCCTGCATTTTGGGTTGCTTTGTTTTTACAGCTTGTTTTTTATAAAAAGTTAGGGTTGCTTCCTCTTGGAGGGAGATTAAGCCTAGAAACAACAATATTTTACAATGTTCCAGATATTACAGGAATGCTTCTGCTAGATAGTCTTATTACCAGTAATTTCATGATATTTAAAGATGCGTTTATTCACATAATATTGCCTGGCATTACTATAGCCTTATACCCTATAGGTCTTGTTGCCAGAATGACTAGATCTGCATTATTAGAGGTTTTGAATGAAGATTATATAGCATCAATAAGGTCATATGGAGTTTCGGAAACCAAAGTATTATGGAAATATGCACTTAAAAATACTTTAGGACCTACAGCCACTGTTCTTACATTATCTCTTGGGTATACTTTGGTAAATACATTTTTAATAGAAACTATATTCAGTTGGCCGGGACTTGGGAATTATGTTGCTACAGCTGTAACAACGCTAGACTATCCTGCAATAATAGGAGTAACTATATTCTCTGCTACATGTTATGTAATACTTAATCTTATAGCAGATTTAATCATAGCATTAGATCCGAGAATAAGGTTATAGAGAGGTGAGCATATGAATTACAGTGTAATAAAAGAGACAATCAAACCAAAGATAAAAGTATTCAAGGAATCTATATATCTACTAAGGAGAAACAAGTTAACAGCAATAGCGCTGTATCTAATCTTGGCCATTGTACTGATTGCTATACTTTCACCTTATATAATTCCTTATCCAGAGCATATATCAGATGAAGCCAATATTCAAAATAAATTTATGCCGCCTTCGGGGAAGCATTTCTTCGGAACCGATGAGTTGGGAAGAGATATATTTAGCCGTGTTCTTTATGGAACGAGAGTATCTATTTCCACCGGTATACTTGCCGTTGGTCTTGCAGTTCTTATTGGGATACCCCTTGGTGCAATAGCAGGGTTTAGAGGAGGGGTAATAGATGAAGTAATAATGAGGATAACGGACATGTTTTTAAGTTTTCCGCCCCTTCTTTTGGCTATAGTACTGGTATCATTACTGGGACCAAGTTTAAATAATGCTATTATAGCTATAGCAGTGTCATGGTGGCCTTGGTATACAAGGCTTGTAAGGGGTCAAGCTATTTCCCTTAAGGAGAGAAAGTTTATTCAAGCAGCTCAAACAATAGGAACACCGGATTATAAGATTATTCTAAAGCATATTATACCTAATACTATATCTCCGGTAATAGTGCAAGCTTCTATGGATATGGGAGGTGTTATACTCACTATTGCATCTTTAAGCTTCTTAGGTCTTGGAGCACAACCTCCTACGCCTGAATGGGGGCTAATGATTAGCATCAGCAGGAAGTACTTTCCTGATGTTTGGTGGTATAGTATATTTCCTGGTTTAGCCATATTTGTTACAGTGCTTGCATTTAACTTACTTGGTGATGGTGTACGTGAAATATTAGATCCTAAAACGAGAAAGAAGTAGAAAGGAGGAACTGAAATGGCTTTTTTTGAAATTAAAAATCTTAAAGTAAACCATAATGCCTTTGATGGTAAAAAACGTGTATTAGATATTGATAATATAAGCATAGAAAAGGGCACTACCTATGGAATTGTAGGAGAAAGCGGTCAAGGAAAGACTGTTCTTGCACTTACTATATTAAAACTTTTACAGTGTCCTCCTGGAGAAATAGAAAGCGGAGAAATAGTTTTAGATGGTGTAAATTTACTGGAGAAGGGCTTTAATTACCTACAGAAAGAGGTCAGGGGTAAAAAAATAGCTATGATTTTTCAAGATCCAATGTCAACATTAAATCCGGTTTTTACTGTTAAAGAGCAGATGGTCGAAGTTATAAGAAAAAATAGAAAGATAAGTGAAAAAGAAGCTATTAAAGAAGCTGTAAAAACTCTTGAAACAGTAAAATTAGCTGACCCTGGTAATGTGCTGACTAAATATCCTCATGAGCTGAGTGGAGGACAAAGACAGCGTATAATCATTGCACTAGCATTATCATGCGGAGCAGAGCTTATGATAGCAGATGAACCTACTAGAAACCTTGATGCAACTATACAAGCAAGCATGCTTAAGCTTCTTAAAGAATTGCAGAAAGAATATAAAATGACAGTACTTTTTATTGCCAACAATCTAAGCCTTGTGTCAGCTTTTTGTGACAGAGTTGGAATATTGTATGGCGGCAAAATTATTGAGCAGGGAGTTACTGAAGAATTAGTAAAGAATCCACAGCAAGAATATTCAAAATTATTGATAGAGGCTGCCAATATTAAAAAAGAAGCAAAAAAAGATAATATTAACGATGACATTATATTAAAAGTTCAAAATTTAAAAAAATATTTCAAGATTAATGATCCGCTTAAAAAACAAAAAGGTCTTACACTCAAAGCAGTAGATGGAGTGAGCTTTGATATAAAAAAGGGAGAGGTTCTTGGTATAGTTGGCGAATCGGGGTGTGGAAAATCAACATTAGTCAACACTATATTAAAGCTTTTCGAACCCACAGAGGGTAGCGTATATTTTGAAGGTAAAAATATTTACGAACAAAGCAAGGAAAATGTAAGGAAAATAAGAAAAGATATTCAAATAGTATTCCAGGATCCTTATTGGTCACTGAATCCCAGACTACTTGTTAAGGATATTATTTCAGAGCCAATAGATGTGCATGAGAAAATTAAAAATAATGAAAAACTGGAAAGAGTAAATGAACTATTAAAAATGGTTGGATTAGAAAAGGATGCCGCCTTTAAATATCCCCATGAGTTCAGCGGAGGTGAAAGACAAAGGATTGCAATAGCAAGATCTTTAGCTTCCCAACCAAAAATTATTGTACTAGATGAACCTACTTCTTCCATAGATGTATTCTCTCAGGCTCAGATATTAGAATTACTTCAGCATCTGAAAACTAAGTTTGATCTTACTAATATACTTATTTCCCATGATCTTGGAGTTGTCAATCAAATGGCAAGCAGAATAGCGGTAATGTATCTTGGCAAGGTGGTTGAGTTTGGACCTGCAAATGAAGTTTTTAAAAGTCCAAAACATCCCTATACTAAAGCACTATTTAACTCAATACCTGATATAAAAAAGATTGGAATAGAGCATCTTACAACGTTAGAAGGAAATATCCCCAGTCCTATTAACCCTCCTTCAGGATGCAGATTCCATACGAGATGTACAAGTTGCATAGAAGATTGCAAGAACATAGAGCCAAATGTGACTTATTTGTCAGACAATCATTATGTGTCATGTTTGCTTTATTCAAATTTAGGCATAGAGCATAATTTATAATGGGGGGATTTTAAGTGAGGCAATTGGGTATTGTCATGATGGGATCGGGAGATGTCAAAAAAATAAGCGATGTCATAGAAATTTTTGGAGATGAAATCAATGTAAATGTTAGTGGAATTGTTGATGGATATACCTATGAATATATACGGGAAAATTTATGGCCAGAAGAAAATGAATCCTTTATTGTATCTAAAATTCAGGACAATAAAAATATAATGGTTTCAACAGACAAAGCTATGGAGCTTATAAATTTAAAGATAAAGGAATTAGAAAACTCTGGGGTAAATAATATTCTTATCTTTTGCACAGGACATTTTGAAAGAGTTAAAACTAAAGGGCTTGTTGTAATACCTGAAAATATTATTTACGGCATATTGCGAGGCCTTGGAATATCCAAGGTAGGAATAATAGTTCCTGAAAAAGATCAAATATGTGATTCTATGGAACAATACAGAAATTTTAATCCAGTAATAAAAGCTGCTTCTCCCTACAAAGACATAGAGAATTTAAGAACAACCGCACAGCAGTTCAAACAAGAAGATGTAGAATTAATATTGACAGATTGCATGGGATTTACTGAAGAGATGGGGAGAATTGTTAAAGAAACTTCGGGTAAAAACATTATTGTACCCAGGGTATTTATGCCTAATATGATAAAAAGTTTAATTCGATGACATAAGGAGGACGAAATGAAGAAATTAGATAGACAGGATTTAGTTGATATATTAGTAGGATGTGCCATACTTGGCACCGGTGGTGGTGGAAGCCTTATTGAAGGAATAAAAAAAATTGACGCTGCATTAAAGTTAGACAAGGAATTTGTATTAGTTGATTTTAATGAGCTAGAGGATGAAGATTTAGTTGCAACGCCATATTCTTGTGGAGCTATTTCGCCTCTTACGGAAGAAGAAAAAAAGAAATACGAAGGACTTTCACTTATCGATGAAGTGCCCCAGGTTGTTGCTTTAAGAGAAATGGAAAAATATTTGGGAAAAGAAATTAAAGCAGTAATTTCCACTGAACTTGGAGGAGGAAATACGGCTACAGCATTATATTGTGGAGCAATGTCAGGCAAATATATAATTGATGCGGATCCAGCAGGAAGATCGGTACCTGAATTACAGCATTCCACATATTTTCTTAATGAATTGAATATATATCCTATTTCTGTTGTAAATAAATTTGGAGAGTCTGCCATCATTACAAAAGTAGTAAACGATTATCGAGCAGAAGCATTGGTAAGAGCTATGGCTGTAGTAAGTCAAAATAATATTGCCGTTGTCGACCATGTTGAAACTGTAAAAGTGCTTAGAAATTCAGTTATTAGAGGAGCAATATCACAAGCTTTAGAAATCGGCAAAGCTTTTAGAATGGCTAAAGAAAATCAAAAAGATATTGCATCGAAAGTTGCAGAAACAGGGAATGGCGTTGTAGTGTTTAGAGGTATAGTTAAATCTAATGATTGGGACACTGTAAAAGGATTTACAATTGGAAATCTTGTGGTAGAGGGTAAGGAAGAATACACAGGAGATATCTTTAAGGTATGGTATCAAAATGAAAATATTATAACATGGAAAAACGGAGAATATTTTGCTACTGTTCCTGATTTGGTATGTATATTTGATGATGACAATAAAGAGCCCCTATTAAATCCTTATGGGGAAAAAGATAAAAACGTTTCTATAATAGTATTACCGGCTCCAACAGAGTGGACTACCGAAAGAGGTCTTGAAGTTTTCGGACCTAAAAGTTTTGGACATGACATTGATTGGAAGCCTTTTGTATAAAAATGTATACGAGGTGACAAGCATGAGGATAAAATTGATAACTGCTGTAACTGGAGTTTCTAATGAAAAGAAAGAGCAGCAGAAGGTATATTTGAAAAGGTATGTAAGCGATACAACCATGATAGATTATGATAACGTAGAATATGGATTTCCATCAATTGAATCTGAGACTCATGGAATCTTTAATGCAACAGAAATAATAAAAAAGGCTGTCAAAGCTGAACAAGAAGGGTATGATGGAATATTTATTAATTGCTTTGACGATCCAGGGGTATTTGCTATCCGCGAGTTGGTTAAGATACCTGTTTATGGAGGGTATTTGCCATCCTTATTAACAGCTTTATCTTTAGGAGAAAGAATTGGGATAATAACAACAGACAAAAATGGAATTTTAAGTGAAGAAATAAAGGCAGCTCATTCAGGATTCAAGGACAAAATAATTGCTATTGAACCTGTAGAGCTTGGAGTACTTGAACTTGGAGATAAAGACATTCTTATGAAAAAACTAATAGAACTCTGCTTGAGATATGAAGAGAAATACAGAGTTCAGGCAGTAAGTTTTGGATGTACTGGCATGTATTATATAGCAGATGAATTAAGAGAAAGGCTTAAAGCAAAAGGCTGTAATATAGTGGTAATTGAACCTTTGGCAACAGGTGTTAAATTTCTAGAAACAATAATTCAGCTTGGCTTTACAAATTCATTAAATTATAACTTGAATATGAATAATATTAATTTCCCTCTATATAAATAGGAGAGGAGAATAAGAATAATATGAGCAATGATATTATTGATATTATAAACAATAGAGCGACATGCAGGAGCTACATGGAAAAAGAAATTCCGGAAGAAATAATGAATCAGCTTTTGGATGCTGCATGCAAAAGTCCTTCCAGTGGAGGCTTTCAGACATATTCAATAATTAAGGTTACTAAAAAAGAAAAAAAGGAACAGTTAGTCAAACTATGTAGAAATCAAAAATTTATAGAGAAAGCACCTGTAAGTTTGATATTTTGTATAGACTTCAGACGAGTTAAAAGAATAAATGAGATAGAACCTGCCCCATGTATTGAAACAGATACATTTATGAATTTTTGGATGGGATTGATTGATGCAGCAATTAGTGCCCAAACGCTATGTCTTGCGGCGGAAGCTTTTGGTTTAAAGACCGTATATATAGGAAATATAATAAATATGATTGATGAAGCAGCCAAACTTCTCAATATTCCCGAATACGTATGCCCTGCTGTTATGGTTACAATCGGATATCCTACAAAAACGCCAACCCCTCCTCTAAGATATGATAAAAGCGTACTCATACACGAAGAGGAATATAGAGATATAGATATAGACATGCTTATGAAAGCATATAAGGAAAAGGACGGTAAACAGAAGATAAAAGCCACAGACAAACTTGTAGAAAGGATATATAATACTGCAAAGGCCTATCATGGTGTAGAGCATGCTGAAAAATGTAAGCAATATATACTGGACAAAGGGATTATTTCTACTTATCAATACTGGTTTGGATGCTACTATCTTGAAGAAGAGGGATTTTTAAGTATGCAGGGATACAAAGAATTTATGAAAAGACAAGGATTTAAATGGCTTGAATAAAAGAGAAAAAGTGAAAGCATTCTTGCTAAGGTTGAATATTTCAACTTTAGCTGGAATGCTTTTTCTTTATTGTTGCGCTGCTTTAAAGAACCCTTTTTTGTTTAATATTTTATTGATTTTAAATGCAATAGAAATTTGCTCAATAAAATCTATATGATTACTTTCAAGATTAAGTATTTTTTTTGCCATTGATACCCTATATCTTGCTGTGTTTTCATGTTGCGCAATTTCAATACCAACCTTTTTATAGTTACCATCGTTATTGATATAAGCTTGTAATGTTTTTATCAAATCTAATTTATGAATTTTATCATATTCTTCCAGAGGTCTGAGTATCTCTTCCATATATTCTTTAAGAAAAAGTTTTTCTTTCATAGGATATAATATTTTATATACGTTTAGTGTATTGTAGTAAATAATGTTATTATCCGTTGTATCGCATAAATCGCAAGCACATATGCATTGATTTATACAATGATTAAAATCCATAATATTACTAAAAGAGTTGCTTATACCTATCTTGTAATCTTTACTGTATTTACTTGTAAGATCAGAAATTTGAGAAATAAGAATAGAATGCTTTTTAATATCATCATAGCTAAAAAACGCAAGTAATCCGTTTCTATATTTATATGAATCAATGCTGTAAATATTTTCCAGGTCACTTCGTATTAACTTTTCCTTTTTTGAAAAATCATCATTAATTTTAATAAAAACGGAAGAGTAGTGTTCTTTGAAATCTATATTAAAATATTCAATGCTTTTCATCATTTCTTCAGGGGTTATATGTGAATCTAATATATTATTAATTTTCATTTCTGCAATGGTATCATATTGGTCGAATAAAATCATTCCGGTTGCAGCATTAATTATTTCTGCGTAAGGAGTGTTATTATAAATCAAAATTATTGGATAATTATGGGTATTTGCCATTGCAATAACTTCTTCGGGAAATTCTTTTAAGTATTCGTCAATTATAAATATTCCTGCACTTTTATTTTCAATATAAAACTTGAAGAAACTAATAAGTTGTTCCTTATTATCTCTTACAATATAAAAGCTATTGATGTATAAATCACCACTTCTAATTATTTTACTGTTTACATCTAAGTCCAAAGGGCAGTCATTAAATGTTACACGTTTTATTTCATTGTCTAAGCCATTTTTACCTGCAATAATTTTTGCGCCCTTAAGTAAATCTAAGCATAATAGATCAGATATTTTTATTGCCATATTAATACCTCTAAATATGAATTTTTATTAATTATATAATATTAATCACTAGCTTACAAGTTATGAGCTCAATGGATACACGGTAAAGCTTAGAAAAGCAAAGCTTTAAGGGAAGAAATGGGTGACTAGACATCATACTTAGGATGGAATAATATATAGTATAAGAAGAAATTTGCGAGAGGAGAATTGATTTTATGTTAGATTTACTAAAAACAAGAAGAAGTATTAGAAAATATCAAGACAAAAAGGTGGAAAAAGAAAAGATTGATGCTATATTGAAAAGCGCATTGATGGCACCTTCATCAAGCGGCAGAAAACTATGGGAATTCATCGTTGTAGAGGACAAGGAGAAACTTGAGAAATTGTCTAAATGCAGAGAAAGAGGTTCCCAACTATTGGCAGGAGCTCCTTTGGCTATTGTTGTAGCTATTGATGGAGATCCATATGACGTATGGATAGAGGATGCCTCTATTGCAGCGATTATAATGCAACTTACTGCTCATTCATTGGGACTTGGCACTTGCTGGGTGCAGGTTAGAGAGAGGCAATACAATGAGGATATAAAATCAGAAGAATACATCAAGCAGGTATTGGAAATCCCTGAAAGCGTAAAGATTGAGTGCATGATTGCCATAGGCTATCCGGATGAAGAAAAAGTCCCTCATGATGAAGAAAGTTTGCTCTTTAATAAAATACATAAAGAAAAGTTTTAACCTAATTCAACAAGAGTAATAATTTGCAATTTATTGAAAGCATAGTGCAATTAATCAGAAGCCTAAAGTATTGATATTTCCTATAATAATAGCAGATTAAACTATTTTTGGGGGAGGTTTAAATTTTGAAGAAAACACTGTTAGTTTTAATGGTATGCATTATTATCATGGTAATGCTTAGTGGATGTGGGGGCGGCTCTAAGCAATCGAATATGGACGCTGCTAATAAGGAATTAGAAAAGGCTGAAGACGAAATTAATAAAATTGCAGAAGAAAGTGGCTCAAATGTTACTGTGAATTTGGGACAAATGGGCAGCAATCTGAAACTACCTGATTATTTTCCAAGGGATGTAGTACCTTTGTTGGATGATGCCAATATAAGCAATGTAATCGATAATAAGGATAATAATGCTATAGGGATAATTTACACAACGGCGAAAAAGTATGATGAGGTTGGAACCTTTTATCAGGAAGTATTGAAAGATGCAGATAACTTTAATAATACTCAATTAGACAGTGGCAGCATGATGGGCGGAACAAAGGATGGCTATAGAATTTCTATTACCGTGGTAGCAATGGAGGGCAAAGGCAGCAGTGTAATGTTAGATGTGAATTACTCTGAAAGAGCAGAGGCAGATAAACTCAAAAACACGCTTGCATCAGGCGAATCAGTGGATCTTCCTGACGGTTATCCGGAAGATAAATTTCCTATCCTACAAGGCGATAAGGTGACTGATGGATTTTATAGCGAAACCGAATATGAGAAATATTTTGATGTAACGCTGATATCAAATAAATCGATGAAAGATATTATAGATGGTTATGAAAATAGCTGGAGCGATATTGTGGTAGAATACAAAAATTTAAGCTCTTCCGATTTTCAATTTGAAGTAAGGCTGGGTGACGATTATTCAAATTCTATAGATGGAGAAATAAAAGACAATGAATCCAAAATAGTAGAATATAGAATCCACATACACGAATATAAGAAGTGATAATTAGAACCACATAAAACAGATAATTTAAAGCCTCTCAAGATGCTATATGCAATCTTGAGGGGCTTTTTATGGTAATATTATATACATAAATACAGATTAGGGAGTGCATAAGCTTGATTACATTTGATGATATAATACAAGTTGAAGAAGAAAGTATCAAAGAGGCGATCATATTCCTCATGTATAAAGAAAAGTTAATAGCAGAACCAGCAGGTGCAGTAGGTATAGCCGCTATTATGGCTAATCCGAGGTTATTCAGAAATAAAAACACAGCTATAGTAATAAGTGGCGGTAATCTAGATTTTTCATTGATAAAATCTATAATCAGATAGAAAATAGATAATGATAAAAAATCCTAAGAATAAACCAGGGTAAATAATTCACCCTGGTTTATTCTCGTACAATTACAAATATTCGTAATATTATACACTTTTCTTTGTGAAGTAAATATGATATTATTATGTCAATGCATAAAGACAATTCTTGCATTATACTCTAATAAATATGCATAGGTGAATTTAATGAATAAATTAAAACACACACTTTTAATTGCAACATGTGTGGCCCTAGCATCGCAGTTTCACTTTAATTATTTTATACAAGGATTCATAATAACACTTTCAGTAATTTTACTTCCAATTTTTTTATACAATTATGCTGAACTTAATCCAGTAATTGTTGGCTTTGTTACAGGTATAGTATCTCCCTTTTTTAGAGGAGTTATTGAATATATGGAGATTAAGGATTTACCAATCACTTGGATTATGGTAGGTCCTGATGTATTTTTCTATTTTGCATATGGTATTTTTTATTATTTTTTATATTATAGGGCAGTAAAGAAAGATATCACAAGATTTGTCTTAACAGCTTTCTTGTGTGATTTTTTATCCAACATAGTTGAGATGAGCATAAGGACAAGCATTGTCGGCATGAATATAGAAATAATTAGAAACCTAGTGGTGATAGCTGCAACAAGAGCCTCCATAGTATTAGGAGTAATTATATCTATTAGGCATTATAAAGCTTTTTTAGCAAAAGAGGAGCATGAAGAGAGATATAGGAGATTGATGCTTCTAACCTCAAGCTTTAAAAGTGAAATATACTTTATGAATAAAAATATAAAAGAGATAGAAGATGTAATGAAAAAATCATATTTCGCTTATAAAGTAATTTCTGAAAATGATTATCCTTACGAACTGAAGCATCTGGCATTAGATATTGCAAAGGATGTACATGAAATAAAGAAGGATTATATAAGGGTAATAAGCGGTTTAAAGCAAATGTCGAAAGATAAAACAAACTGTAATCGTATGAGTATCAAGGATATAATTAGTATCCTGGAAATAGATACGAAGGAATATATTAGATTGAACGATTTAGATATAGAAATATTTTTTAACGTAAAAGTAAATTTTAATGTGGCGGAGCATTTTTATCTGATGTCTATATTGAGAAATCTTATAAATAATTCTATAGAAGCAATGGGAAAAAAGAAAAAAGGTTTTCTTAAGCTTGATATATATGATCAAGGAAAGGACTACGTATTTAATGTTTCCGATAACGGAGAAGGTATTAAAGAGGATAACATACATTACATATTTAACCCTGGGTTTTCGACAAAATTTGATGAAGAAACAGGAGATATTGAGAGGGGTCTTGGACTCGCCTTGGTTAGGGATTTGGCTAGAGATGTTTTTCAGGGATATATTTCAGTGAAATCTGAGATAAACAAGGGAACAAGCTTTACTATTGTTTTTCCCAGTAGAATTTTCGGGAGGTGAGAGCTTTGAGATACTATATTGTAGATGATGATATAAATGTTGTAAAGATTTTGAGTAATATCATCGAAGATAACAATTTAGGAGAGGTTATAGGATGCGATAATGATGGAGATACCGCTTACAAGGAGATTTTAGCCAACAATCCTGATATTGTATTGGTGGATTTGCTTATGCCAAAGCTTGATGGAAATACCTTGGTAAAAGAAATAAAAGCAATAAGACCAAAGATTAATTTTATAATGATTTCCCAGGTTTCTGATCATGAATTAATAACAGAATCTTACGAATCCGGAATTGAGTTCTTTATAAACAAGCCTTTGAATAAAATTGAGGTAGAGAAGGTTGCTAATAAGGTAGCTCAAAAAATAAGATTGGAGGACATGGTAAATAATATAAGAAAAGTGTTTAAGGATATAGGAGGCCAGGAAGAAGAGGAACAAGACAAAACTAAAGAAATAAAATATATTCTGAGCATGCTGGGTATGCTTGGCGAAAAAGGGACAAATGACATAATAAACATATGTGCATATCTCATTAATGCAAAAAAATCCTACGATGAGTGCGCCATAGATGAATTGTGCAAATATTTACCGGATAATTCAAAGACAGTAAAGCAAAGGATGAGGCGAGCAATGAAAGAAGGTCTGACAAACTTAGCAAATGCAGGGCTTGAAGATTATTTAGGAGATAATTTTCAAAGATATTCGAATATGCTTTTTGATTTTGAGAATGTAAAAGCTGAGATGGATTATATTAGGGGCAAGAGGAACGGTGGCGGAAAAGTGAATATGAACAAGTTTTTTGAAGGATTAATTTTATTATGCGAATAAAATTAATAAAATTTTTAAAAGATTGTGAGTATTTCTGAAGATTTTTGAAAATTCAGTTTTATAGTAAATTAAAGCTGAAAGGCTTTGTTTAAAATAAGGAGGGGTAAGGATGTATAAAAAAACTCTTGCATTATTATTAGTGAGCTTAATGATCCTGACAATGGCTTTCACAGGTTGTTCAAAGCCAGAGACAGAGACAGCTGCTCCAGCGGAAGAAATCATAAAAGTAGGCTGGATGGGTTCATTGACAGGCGACCAAGCAGTATGGGGACAATGTGAGCTTGACACAGTAAAGATGCTTTTTGAAGAGATAAATGCTAAAGGTGGAGTTCTTGGTAAGCAACTTGAAGTAATTGGCTATGATACCAAGGGTGACCCGCAAGAGGCAGTAAACGTTGCAAAGAGGCTTACCGGGCAAGATAAAGTTGTCGCTATATTAGGTCCTAATGCCAGCGGTAATGCTATACCCATAGCTCCTGTATTAGAACAGGCTAAAGTCCCTGACATAGCAACAGTTGCTACAAATCCAAAGGTTACTGTATTGGATGGTAAGGTTAAGCCTTACAACTTTAGAGTATGCTTTATAGACCCCTATCAAGGTGCTGTTGCAGCTGGTTATGCAATTGAAGTTTTAGGATTTAAGAAAGCTGCAATACTTTATGACGTAGCTGATGATTATTCACAAGGTTTGACCCAGTTTTTTGAAGAATTCTTTGTTTCCAAAGGTGGTACTATAGTTGCTAAAGAAGCCTTCAAGTTTGGAGATGTTGACTTCAGACCTCAGTTAAGTAAAATAAAAGACGCTGCTCCAGAAGTATTGTTCCTGCCTATATTCTTCAAAGAAGCAGCTTTGATTGCAAATCAAGCAAGAGAATTAGGGATAACAGTACCTCTTATGGGTGGAGATGGATTACCATCTGAACAGCTTTTCACAATGGCAAAGGATGCAGTTCAAGGCACTTATATAGTAAATCACGTAGATTATGATGATCCAGAAGTTCAAGATCTCAAGAACAGATACAAAACTAAATATAACAAAGAATTAGAATTGAATGGTTATTTGGTTCATGACGCAGTAGTTGTATTTGTAGATGCGTTAGAAAGAGCAGGAGTGGCTGATTCAGTGAAGATTACAGAAGCGCTTGAAACTACAAATGTTAAGGGTGTTACAGGACAGATTACAATAAGTAAAGACACTCATAATCCAGAGGGCAAGGATGCTGCTATAGTTAAAATAGAAGGAGACAGATACGTATTCCAGCAGAAATACTCTGCCAAATAGTCTATATACATTAAATTTAATAGACTGCATAAAAGGAGAGCTTCTCTCCTTTTATGCAATTTTATCAGTTAGGGGTGAAGAGATGTCACGATTTTTGCAGCAGCTTATCAACGGACTATCTATAGGAAGCGTTTATGCTCTTATGGCAGTAGGATATTCGCTGGTTTACAGCATTATGAATTTTAGCAATTTTGCCCATGGTGGTGTCATAATGTTGGGAGCTTACTTTGGGTATTATTATCTGACTAAACTAGGTTTACCTTTTTTTGTGGCTTTTATAGCATCAGCGTTAACAACCGGTATACTTGCAGTAGTTATTGAAAGAGGAGCTTATAAGCCCTTGAGAGAGAGAAAAGCTCCATTCTTGTATTTTATTATTTCTGCTATGGGTGCTTCAATATTTCTTGAAAACATTGTAATAGCAACCATAGGGCCTACATTCAAAAGTTATCCGGAGATATTATCCAGGACTCCCATTCAATTGGGCAGTGTCACATTAGGCAGGATAGACTTAACTATGTTTATTATTTCGGCTATATGCTTAGCTTTATTGGTATTTTTCATTGATTTTACAAAGATGGGAAAAGCTATTCAAGCTACATCTTATAGTGTTAAGGCCAGTGCATTAATGGGAATCAATACTGATCTCGTAATAATTGTTGTATTTGCTCTTGGCGGATTTTTCGCAGGTATAGCAGGCGTTTTATTTGGAATGAAATATACTGTATATCCTCAAATAGGAATAATAACTAATAAATCATTTATTGCTGCAGTATTTGGAGGATTAGGAAGCCTACCGGGAGCTGTTGTTGGTTCCATATTGCTAGGAATAATTGAGACAATGACCTCAGGATATTTATCCTCAAATTATAGAGATCTCATTGCTTTTGTCCTGCTTATAGCTATTTTGGTTTTCAGACCCAGCGGACTCATGGGCAAAATAACCGAAGATAAGGCTTAGGGGGGAGGCAATATTATGGATTTATACTATATTCAAGGTATATTGATGCTTGCTGGTATCAATCTCATGTCTGTTCTTGGATTGTCTTTGCTTACAGGATTTACAGGCATGTTCTCCTTTGGACATGCAGGCTTTATGGCTATAGGCGGCTATACTTCAGCTATGATGACAGTGAATTATGGTTGGCCTTTTATACCTGCATTGCTTATGGGGGCTCTGACAGCGGCATTAATGAGTGCATTAATAGGTAAGCTTACACTAAACCTCAAAGGAGATTATTTTTGCATTGCTACTTTAGGTTTTGGTGAGGCAATAAGGCTTGTACTGGATAATGTTCAGTATTTCGGAGGAGCCAGAGGTTGGCCTGGAATACCCAACTATACGAATTTCACAAATGTTTTAATTATAAATATAATTGCCATAATTATTCTTGCAAATATAATAAGATCAAGACAAGGAAGAAACATGATTGCTGTTAGGGAAGAGGAGCTTGCGTCTCAAATCGTAGGGATAAATGTTTTTAAATATAAGCTTATATCCTTGATGATAAGTGCAGCTTACGCAGGTATTGCTGGAGGTCTTATGGCTCATTACATGACATTTCTGCAGCCCAAGATGTTCAGTCTTGTAAAATCTACAGAGTTGACAATTATTGTTATATTTGGAGGATTAGGCAGCATATCAGGAAGCGTACTTGGAGCTCTTGTACTCACATCCTTACCGGAAATATTGAGAAGCTTCTCTAATTGGCGCCTAGTAATTTATGGGTTATCCGTAATTGTTATAATGATATCTAGGCCTGAAGGCTTGATGGGTGGCTATGAGTTGACTCCATCAAGTATGAAGAAACTTTTCACAAGGATGAGGAGTAAAAAGGGAAACCTTCCAAAAAGTATGGAAGGAGGAGATACGTTATGAATATACTAGAAATGAAAAATCTGACCAAATGCTTTGGAGGTCTTACTGCAGTTGGTAATGTTGATTTTGGAGTTCCAAAAGGGATAATAAGCGGACTCATAGGGCCAAATGGTGCTGGCAAAACAACCATATTCAATCTTATTACAGGTGTTTATAAAGTCACCGATGGCAAAATACTGTTTAAAGATAATGATATAACTAACAAGGAACCTTATTTAATTTCAGGCCAGGGCATTACTAGAACTTTTCAAAACATTAGGCTTTTCAAGAAGCTTACTGTGTATGAGAATGTCTTGATTGCCTGTCACAGCAATGGGAATTATAATCTATTGGAGTCTGTATTGCGGCTCCCAAGGTGCAGAAAACAAGAAAAACAGCTTAAGCAGAAAGCGGATGATCTGCTGGAGATTATGGGTCTTAAGGATAGAAAAGATTTAATTGCTAACAATCTTCCTTATGGCTTGCAGCGAAGATTGGAAATAGCTAGAGCTTTGGCCTTGAATCCTGAGCTTTTGCTCCTTGATGAACCGGCGGCAGGTATGAATCCAGACGAAACAGCCCAGCTTATGACTTTGATCTCCGATATACGCCCAAAATTTGACTTGAGTGTGCTTATAATTGACCATCATATGGATTTGGTAATGGGTATATGTGAAAAAATTATGGTTCTCAATTTTGGTTGTAAATTAGCTGAAGGAACCCCTCAGGATATACAGAATAATCCCAAGGTTATTGAAGCATATTTAGGAGTGGAGGGGTAGAGGATGTTAAAGGTTGAAGATTTAAATGTATTCTATGGTGGTATTCATGCGCTAAAAGGGGTTAGCCTAGATATTAATAAAGGTGAGATTGTGACAATAATTGGCTCAAATGGAGCCGGCAAATCTACACTACTTAATGCAATATCCGGATTTTTGAAATATAAACAGGGAATAATAACATATAAAGATGAAAAATTGCCAATTAACCCCAATAAGGTAGTTAAAATGGGAATAAGCCAAGTGCCTGAGGGAAGATTGGTTTTTGCAAACCTCACTGTCGAGGATAATATTATGCTAGGAGCCTTCTTGAGAAATGATAAAAACAAGATAAAAGAAGATTTGGAGAAGGTATATGAGCTTTTTCCAAGATTAAAAGAAAGAGAAAAGCAGATAGCAGGAACTCTAAGCGGAGGGGAACAACAGATGCTTGCTATGGGCAGGGGTCTTATGAGCGATCCAGAAATAATGCTTCTAGATGAACCTTCTCTGGGGTTGGCACCTCTCTTGGTACAGACAGTGTTTGATATAATAGTGAATATAAGTAAAATGGATAAAACCATTTTACTAGTTGAGCAAAATGCTTATAAAGCTTTAGCCATAGCAGATAGAGCTTATGTATTGGAGCAAGGAAAGATCAAAATGGAAGGCTCTGCGAAGGAAATTGCCGATAATCCGTCGATACGTGAAGCTTACTTGGGTGTTAAAATTTAACAAGTATTTAAAAGGATAAGTGAGGAATAGAAATTTTATCCCTCACTTATCCTTTTAAACCTATTTCTTCTGCAACCTTACGCATGCCTTTGATGGTTTCATCTATAACAAAATTCAAATCCATTTCTAAAAGCAGAACTCCTTTTTCGATCACGTCCCTATCTACCCCGGCCGCAAACCTCTTGTCCTTCCATTTTTTCTTTATAGATTTTACTTCCAAATCTAACACACTTCTACTAGGACGGAGTAGAGCGGCGGCAGTAATAAGTCCAGTCAATTCATCAGTGGCATAAAGCACTTTTTCCATCTTCTTAATAGGTTCAACTTCTGAACAAAGTCCCCAACCATGACTTTCTATTGCTCTTATGTAGTCTTCAGGCCATCCTTCTTCTAAGAGTATTTCTCTAACCTTTATGCAGTGTTGATTTGGAAACATTTCATAATCCAAATCATGAACGAGGCCTATAACAGCCCATTTTTCCTTATCGGGCTCATCAAAAATTTCTGCAAAGTGCTGCATTACAGCTTCAACAGTCAGTGCATGACGTATTAAGCTTTCGCTTTTGTTATACTTCTTCAGGAGCTCGAAGGCTTCAGCTCTTGTAGGTTTTTGGTTTTTCATTTTTTAACCTTCTTTCCCAATAATAATACTATTATTAAAAATAGTAAGCTTTAATTTACTTTATGTCAATATAAAAAATATTCTAGAACAGTGTATTCATATCTTGGAAGATTAAATATTAGGAGGTATAATATAATCTAATAACTAAAGTTATTCATGGGGGGATATCATTGGAAAAGGAGCGCAGTTTATCAATAATTGTGTTTTCATTGTTCTTTTCATGGCTGCTAGCTTTTCCCTTTGAAGGTCAAGTTTTGTATGCTATCACTGATAGATTTTATATAGATGCTCATAGCATTATTTTTGCCTCAATAGCTGCTCATTGTGTCGGTTTATTTACCTCCGGTTTTTTTATTAAGACCATGGAGGCGGCAAAACACCTGGTGATTGTTTCTGTTGTGTTGTGCATGGCAGGCAGTCTACCATTCTTTTTTTATCCATCTGTTATATGGAATATATCGCTGTTAGCAGCCTCTTTTATGGCTGGTCTCTGTGTAGCAGCCTGGGGTTTTTATTTTAAGAACTATAGTCTACCCAATGAAAGGATCAAAACTGCTGCAGATGTACTTATATATTCAAATGTATTGATGATTGCTTTAAATATGACTGCTATACATTTGTCACCTTATGCAGGTCTTGGATTATCGCTGATTATACTTAGTTTAGCTTTATTTTTTGCATTCAGATTACCGGAGAATGTGAAGATAGATGCTCATAGCGACAATAAAGAATCAAAGGATACTGTAAGTCCCATAAAGCCTCTTGCTTTTTTATGTTTTTTCATTGTAGTAATCACTATTAACTCTGGGTTGATGTATCAGGTAATCAATCCGGCTTTTGAACATCACCAATGGCTTGTCAGTTGGTATTGGGCTGTGCCATATATTATTGCTCTATATATTATGAAGAACCTTCCGAGAAAAACAAATAGGAATTATTTACTTTATGTAGCAATAGCTATGATTGGCTTTTCCTTTATAGCCTTTATGATGTTTGATCGTTCTGTTGTAAGCTACCTTGTCATTAATACTCTAATGCTGGGAGCTTGTGGTGTATATGACCTCTTTTGGTGGAGTATTCTTGGAGAAATGTTGGATTTTGATGATAATCCTGCAAAAATACTTGGCATTGGGCTTTCTGCGAATGTACTTGGAGTATTGATAGGCGGTATGCTAGGAAGTGCAATTAGCGCTAACGATACTAAAAGCTATAACTCTTCAATACTAGCACTTTCTATAGTTTTTTTTACTCTCATCATTCTCCCACTGCTTCATAAATATCTTTCACTGCTGTTGAAAAACCATGTTTTTTTAAATATGCTATATGAAATGACGCCGTCAAAACAAAGCGAAACAATCTATAATTTTGTAATAGAAGGCAAATTGACTCAACGTGAAAGTGAAATAACAGCTTTACTTTTGAAAGGGAGAACTTATAAAATGATAGCCAATGAACTCAATCTGAGTGAAAATACTATTAAAACACATATTAAAAACATCTATTCTAAATTTAGCGTGCAAAGCAAAGTGGAGCTTGTCAATTTACTGATGCAAAAAGAAAATAAAAACCTCCTCACCCGAAATGGGTGAGGAGGTTTTTGTGAAATCACCCTTTTCAGGTGGAGACTTTTGAATAAAAATAAACTATATTGAGTACTAACAAGATTAAAAAAAGGAGGATATTTATTATGAAAAGGATATTATCATTAGTTATTGCATTATTATTTATTTATAGTTTCACTATGGGTTTAACCACGACCGTATCAGCTGTAGAAGGAGAATCCGCTTGGGTACTGGTAGATACCTATCAATTTCCCATACCGGAATCAGAAGGTTTTACAGGCAGTCTGAAGGGCAATACCGCCGAACTGCAGCTGGCATGGCCTTACGGATTGGGTGTATATGCCTCAAAGGATTATAATAATCCAACAGATATGCATGCGGTTTATACCTGGAGCAATCCTCCAAATACTATACAAGCCGGACAAACTGTGACTCTTAAGCTTGAGCAAAGTGTAATCAGTAACAAAAACGGCAATTACAGCATAGGCTTCATTCCCTATTTAAAATTGGATGCCCAAGGGCTAGACCTAGGCAGTGGTACCAGCAGTAGTGTAGATGCAGTGATAACCTATGCCGATGGCGCCAAAGCAAAATATCCGGGTATTGGGTACAATCGGGATGCACAGGCACAGCAATCTTATAGTGCAAATATGACGCTACAGTTCAGGGGAGAAGGCTCACCCGGAAGCAAATGTGCCCTGTATGCAGGGGTTGTCGCAGGATCACCCGGATTACTGGGTGTAAGATATACTTATGAATGGGAACAAGTAGGATCATTAGGAGCTATAGTATCCACAGGCAATTTGAATTTAGGAACATATTCATGGCAAGGTGAATGGGATACTAATTGGGGCAAGATGGTGCTAACTCAAAACGGTTCAACTGTCACAGGCACATATACCCATGATAAAGGCAAAATAAGTGGTACTATTTCTGGAGATGTTCTTACAGGCACATGGTCTGAATCTCCTGCTTATGCACCGCCAAATGATGCGGGAGATATGATACTAACTATGGCTGCTGATGGTAAAAGTTTTTCAGGAAAATGGCGTTACGGTTCTGATGGCAGTTGGGGGAATTGGGAAGGCGGAAAGCGTATAACTGAGGTTATATTGGCACCCAAACCTTCAGCACCAACAATCCCCACACCAACTACAAGCAGCAGCGGTGCAGAAGCTTTTGAATCAGGCTCCAGAATTATGTGGCAGCCGGCTAATGGACTCGGCTACAGACTATTCAGATCAACTTCAACCAATAGCTTGGGTATATCCGTAACGGACTTTTATATTACCAGTACCTCTTATGCAGATGTAAATGTTGAACCAAATACTACCTATTACTATACGGTAAAGCCGGTGCTAGCAGAAGCAAAGCCCTTTGAAGGCATAGAAGAAAAACTGGGAAATGTTATAGCTACATTTACAGTAAAAACCGGCAACCAGGCCTATAAGCCCGGAAGCTACAAGCACTTTATCATGCTTAAGCTGGAAAGCCCAAAAATGAGCATTGATGGAGTAGATCAAGAGGTAGATCCAGGCAGAGGAACAGCTCCTGTTGTAATAGCGGGCAGAACCATGGTACCAATAAGAGCTGTTGTTGAAGCTATGGGTGGAACAGTAGGTTGGGATGGAGGAACTCAGAAGATAACCCTTAAGGCAAGAGGAAACACAGTTGAAATGTGGATGGGAAAAACAGATATTAAAATTAATGGAGTAAGCAAAAAAATGGATGTGGCTCCAGCATCAAAAAACAGCAGAACCTTTGTACCTGTTAGATTTGCTGCAGAAAATTTAAACTGTAAGGTTGACTGGATAAACAGTACCAAGGAAGCAGTTATTGTATATGAGGAATAAAGACAGGAGCTGAGGTATATGAGAATAATACAGATGAAGCTTGCTTTATATACTGCTTTGAGCTGTATTGTATTATTGTTATGCCTGTTTTTCTTCATAGAGGGTTACACTATTTTCAACATTGATATTCGCATTGTTTTTGTTTTGCTTTTTACTGTGCTTGCAGCATTACTTGCAGCGGAATACTATAGGTATAACACTGCTAAATTGATAATGGACAATAAAATTATTTATATTCAAGTTACTAAAATAGAAGAAAATTGCGAGAAAAAAATTTATAATACATTGTCTACCATTGTTATAGAATATATTATATCTTGTTTTGGTGTACTTCTCGGCTCAAAGGTGATTAAATTCAATGTGGATGGAATCAAACTTATAGAAGTGAAAATAGACCATGACTTTATTTTTATTGTTTATGGAAAGGATAATTGGAATAAAACAATACGGCTTTTGCATGGTTCTTTATCAACACAAGAATTGCGGGACTTTGTAGAGCGTTTTCGTTATGAAACAGGTATTACTCCTAATGTAATTGATTAAGAATTTGTCCATTCTTAAGATTGAAGCTTATTACTACTTAGATATCATATGCAAACGGTCTTTGCTGAAAAAATTGAGGTGAAAAGTTATGGATGATTTCAACACTGAAAAAATTAAATGGGAGATTAAAGTACCTTTATTCAAAAACACAGTAATCTTAAAGGATCTAGGTTTAGCACTGGGAATTCCTTTTGGCATTCTGATAATTGTATTGCTAATAGTATCAAAGGGAGATATATCTAGGGATGGAATAGGATATCCATTGATATTTATAGGAATATTTTTTGTGATGTCATTTATGTTTATCATTCTTATATATGGTGGCAAATATGATGCGGGTTATGTGATAGATAGCAAAGGAATTCTCAATTATACTCAAGAAAAACAGGCTAAGAAAAATAAAATTATAAATGTTTTGTTAGTTATTATTGGAATACTTTCAGGCAAACCTTCTGCCGCAGGAGGAGGTATTTTGGCTCAATCCAGACAATATGTACTTGTTAAATGGAAAAGCATAAAAAAAGTTAAGGTTTATCCTAAATCAAAATCCATAGTTATTAGGGGAGGTTTTGCTGAAAAAATTGCTTTGTTTTGTAACGATGATAACTTTGAGTTAGTGAGAGATATAATTTTAGACAAAGTAAAAATGAATGGAGATTAGTTTTGTGTTTAGATTTAATGTGAATAAAAAGTTTGGTCCTGTATTTGTTACAATCATTGCAATTATGTTAATTTTATATGGTCTAATTCATATTAGTCTAGGTATTGTTGGGGAGAAGGATACTGCTATTATAACAAACATAAGAAGGCAGGGAGGGGAAAGAAATGAATCTGTACCAAATAGATATACTTATGTTGTTAGCTATTCCTTTACCCTGCCCAATGGAAAAAAAGTTGATGGATTTACTTATAAAATTGGAAGTGCAGTATATGTTAAAATATCTGATTCAAATATAAGCATGGCTCCTGTTAAATATTTAAATGCTTTACCACAGATGAATGCGCTGGAAAGTGAAACAGGATTCAAAATGGGTAATATTATTATAATAGGCACAGGAATTGTTATCATTAAGCTTATCAAACCAAAAAGCAAGTCAAAAAAAAGGTTCTAAGGCAGCTATTACTTCAGAGCCTTTTTTTATTGCTGATATAGTAGCTCTATCTATGTTATAATATCCAAGTATGATAATTTTAAAAGGGGATTAGAAATGATTAATGTAGTAAACATAAGCCTTAGATATGGTGGAAGAAAGCTTTTTGATGATGTAAATATAAAATT
>JAQUTA010000012.1:6962-35482 GCA_028709965.1 Lutispora sp. | reverse complement strand
TCAAGGAGTTTTTTTGTAGCAATGCCCGTAGTGGCAAGGAGCAATGTGAAAATGTCGGAGCATGCTTATATGATGCCTATAATAGCAACAGCAAATGTATTATTTTTTCAAAATAATATTTTAATAAATAAAAGAGGTAATATAAGTGAAAAAGCATATAGTCAAGTTGAGCATGATTAAAAAATCTTTGTTGGCATATTTAAAGGAAGACATGAATCTATCTTCAAGAAAAGCCAAGAGCTTACTGGAGAGGGGTATACAAATTAACAGCAAGAAAGCTTATGGAGATTCAAAGTTGACAGATGGTGACTTTCTAATCCTTGAAGAAGCGAACTGCCACCGAGATAACACTATCCCACAGAAAATGAATCTTTCATTTTTGTACGAGGATGATTATATATTGGCAGTTGATAAGCCGCCCTATATGGTAGTACATCCTACAAAGACTCATCTGGAAGGAACTTTAGCAAATGGCATCAGATACTATTTTGATGAGAAAAATATAAAGGAACCAGTAAGATTTTTTAATAGAATTGATATGAATACCTCCGGAATAGTTATTATACCTAAGAGCTCCCAAGCTCATAGCTTGTTGGACAGATATTCGGCTGACAGCATGGAGAAGAAATATACAGCTGTGGTTTCGGGGATTCTAAAGAACAGAACAGGAAGGATAGAGTTACCTGTTAGCAATCAATCAGATACAGAAGGCAAAAGATTTATATCTCCTGATGGAAACTTTGCAATCACTGAATATGAAGTATTGGCAGAGTATGCTGGTGTTGCATCACTTTTGTCGGTATCTATCAAAACAGGTAGAACTCATCAGATAAGGGTTCATTTAAGCAATCTGGGACACCCCATTTTAGGAGATTCTCTTTATGGAGGGGACGATACCATAATAAAGAGACAGGCCCTTCATGCCTCAGAAATTGAGTTTAGTCATCCTATAGATAAATCCCATGTGACAATAAAATCCGGACTGCCAAAAGATCTGGCAAGCCTTATAAAATCATTGAAGAACGAGTAACAATTATTGATCTATAGAATATTTTGCAATATAAAAGATTCTCTTTCAGGAATATGTCGGACTAAAATCTTTAAAACAGATAGCTTTGATAGTGATTGAATCTTATCTTTGCTATCTAGATAGGATTCAAATTCTGAGAGATTGATGTTAATATTATCAATCTCCAAATGATCTATCAGCATAGGCCATACCTTTTTATATTTCTCCCATTGAGCATGGAGCTTCTTACCTGATTTACTGGCTTCTTCCCATTGTTCTGCATTTATATAACTTTCCATTTCAAGCATATAATTATGGAGAGTTTCTGCATCTTTTTTTAGCATGTTTACCGTAAATATACCTGCAGAAACTATTACCAAAATGATTATAGTTGTGTATACTAATGGTTTCATTGTTTATCGCCTCCCTTTGCATTGTCTTTTAATTGAAACATGAATTCTTTGTCTTCGGAAATGTAAGCAAAAAGAATGTCGTTAGCTGATTTAATATTGTTTTTTTCTAGCTGCTTTTTCAACCAATCTATATCCTGCTTTGCAATAGAGAGATTTTGCAAATTGATATGACTATCAATTATTAATGATATGGGTAAACCTTCATATGTGGCATTTATATTGAGGTCTTCTCTAATCACTGGTTTCTTATTGGTTTTAAGTATTACACTAATTTCTCCTCCTGTTTCTAATATGGCATATTCTACATCTTTAATGTCGGGTACATTCTTTAATCTGAGCTGCTCCATCAAATCATCAATATTGAATCGCTGCTTCCGTAATTCATCTTCTAGGATTCTTCCCTTTTCAATAACAATGCTGGGTTTTCCTGAAAATATTTTTCTTGCAAATTGGCTTTTTAGTGATATATAAGATAGTAATGCTTCACAGACAAATAGAGTAAGGATAGGCACTATACCGGCAAGAAGAGGTATGCCTACATTTCCCATTGGAATGGCTGACAAATCTGCAATAATTAATGCAACAACTAGCTCTGAAGGTTGGAGTTGGCCTATTTGTCTCTTACCCATAAGCCTCATGATTATTACTATCAATAAATACAAAATAATAGTTCTAATAAAAACAATCAACATAATATAACCTCTAATATTTTGATATTTACCTATGAAGGCATATACAAAGCCTCCGGTTGAACCGGAGACTTTGCAGACTTAAGATAAGGTGTTCTTTGATATATCGTGAAGAGCTTCGCCAGCTTCATCTTCATATTTACCTTCAACAGCTAAGTCACCAATAGCCACTATACCAACTAGATTTCCTTCATCCACTACCGGCAGCCTTCGTATCTGCCCTTTTGCCATTATATTTGCTGCTTCGTGAACTTCAGTGTCTGAACTAACAGTTTTAGGATCTTTCGTCATGACATTTGATATTTTTTGGTTTGGATCTTGACCTTTTGCAACAGCCCTTAGCACAATGTCCCTATCCGTAACTATTCCAACCAGTTCATTATTATCAAGGACAGGTATTGAGCCTATATCTATGGCAGACATGATATTTGCAGCATCCTTTAGGGTTGTATCTGACGAAACCGTTCTGACATCACGGCTCATAAGTTCTCTAATTTTCAAAGCAATCATCCTTTCTATTAATAAGTCTATTAATATGGTTTGCAAATACATATTAAATAGAAGTGGAAAATAATAGAGTAAAAGAAATAATTATAAAGCAGCTTTATTTGAATTATATTTATTATATGTTATTCTAATGGTGAAAGTGGTGGTATTGTATGGATATTATTAAAGCATTAAATATTGATATAACAAAAAAACATTTTATTTCTATTGTAGGAGCAGGTGGTAAGACTACATTGCTTTATTATCTTTCAAGAAAATTCAGGGATATGAATAGGAAAATACTTTTAACTACAACTACACACATATACATGCCGACTGAAAATATATTTGACAGTTCTCTTATTAGTGACGATAAAGATAATATAATTAAGTATGCTGGTTCTATTGATAGAAGTGGAGTTTATCTAGTTGGAAGCAGCATTGATGAAGAAAGCAAATTGAAAGGTTTGGATTCGGATGCTCTCGATAAATTATCCAGATTAAATGTTTTTGATCTCATTCTAGTGGAAGCAGATGGCTCGAAAAATAAGCCAATAAAGGCTCCAACCGAGCGGGAGCCTGTGGTGCCCGAATCAACCACAATAATGATTGGAGTAATAGGTTTGGATTCATTAGGTCGATTTGTAGATTCAGGTACTGTACATAGATTAGAAGAATTTTGTTGCATTTGTGAATGCAGTAAGGAAGATGTAATTGATGAAGCTATGATAGCTAAATTGATAAGTCACCCTAGAGGTTTATTCAAAAATGTGCCTGATAAAGCAGAAAAGATTGTTTTTCTCAATAAAGTTGATGATATTGAATTAAGAAATTCAGGTATAAAAATAAAAAGTATGATAGAAGAGGATCGTGTAAAGTTTGTGATGTCTTCAATGAAAAATGATATGTGTTGGATGTGATTAAAATTATTAGCGGGATTATACTTGCTGCCGGAATTTCAAAGAGGATGGGAACGCAAAAACTGCTGTTGCCTTTTAAAGAAAGCACAATAATAGAGAATATAATTGGAACAGTTAAAAGTTGTAAGTCTTTTGAGGAAGTAATTGTTGTCTATAGTTCTGAAAAAGTGTTGGATAGGATAATGCAACATAGTGTCAGAAGTGCTATAAATGAAAGAGCAGAAGAGGGACAAAGTACCTCGGTGATTGAAGGAATAAAAAACTCTGACCCAAATACAAAAGCCTACATGTTTATTGTCGGTGATCAGCCTTTTATAACTAAAGATATTTTAGAAGAGCTTATATCCACATGGCAGAAAAATCAAGCTTCAATAATTGTTCCTAGATATGATGGTAAAAAAGGGATGCCAACAATATTCCCTGTAGATTTTAAGCAAGAGCTGATGAATATTACAGGAGATGCAGGAGGAAGGTCAATTATACAAGGCAACTTGGATAAAGTCATATTTATTGATTTCAATAATACTATAGCAGGTTTTGATATTGATACTCCAGAGGATTATGAAGAAATATTAAAGGGAATATAGGTATTGATAAAACCTCTTCCTTGATGATATAATATAACTTGAAACTATTGGGCGGTTAGCTCAGCTGGTTAGAGTACTACGTTGACATCGTAGGGGTCGCTGGTTCGATTCCAGTACCGCCCACCATATATGATATTAAATATATTTATCGAAATAAAAAACATGCGGTGCAAGTATAAGCACCGCATGTTTTTTATTTTAAATTCTCAGGATTGAGACATTCCAATTCTTTTAGAATAAATCTGCCGTCTTTTCTCACTAGTACATTATCAAACCACATTTCTCCCCCACCATATTCGGGTGTCTGGATAAATACCAAATCCCAATGTATAGCTGATTTATTGCCATTATAGCAATCATCATAGGAACTGCCTGGAGTGAAATGGAAGCTTCCCATAATTTTTTCATCAAAGAGAGTATCTTTCATAGGCTTTGTAATATAAGGGTTTACACCTATGGCGAATTCTCCCACATAGCGAGCACCTTCATCAGTATCAAATATTTTATTTATTCTTACAGTGTCATTTGCTATTGCTTTAACAATTTTGCCCTTTGAGAATTCAAGCCTTATATTTTCATAGGTAAATCCTTGGTATTCTGAAGGAGTATTATATGTAATATACCCTTCAACGGAATCCTTTACGGGTGCTGTATAAATCTCTCCATCAGGAATATTAGCCTCACCTGAACATTTAATAGCAGGAAGATCCTTTATGGAAAAAGTTAAATCAGTATCCTTGCCTGTTATTCTTACCTTATCGGTTTTATCCATCAATTCTTTTAGGGGGTTCATAGCATTATCCATCTTTGAATAATCAAGGCAGCATACATCAAAGAAGAAGTCTTCGAATTGTTCCGTGCTCATGGCAGCCATTTGAGCCATAGAATGGCTAGGATACCTCATGACACACCATTTTGTGTGTGGAACCCTGATATCTGAATGAACCGGCTTAGACCAGTTTTTCATGTAAATGCTCATTTTTTCTTCTGGTATATCTGACCACTCTGAAGAATTAAGAGCGCCTCTAACACCTATATATGCCTGCATTTCTTTCATTCTATCAGCTTCAAAAGATGAAATTGCAAGCATATGTTCTTCGCTGGTGTTCATTATTAAATCCTTCATCAGCTTTCTGCTCTTTAAGGAAATATACGGATTGGCTCCAGCTTTATAGCATTCCTTAATGAGTTCGGAAGCTAGTTCATCACCTAAATCAAACACTTCAATGAGCAGATTCTCTCCAGATTTTATGCTTACTGAATAGTTTATAAGATTTTTTGCTAACTGAGATATTCTAGGATCTTTCAAATCTTTCCCCTCCAAACCAATGATACTTTTATACTAATCAAATTATATCACAATGCAATATATGTATATAGAAAAATTATGAGGAAAATATATAAATATTATATGGTTGTAAACATAGATTGGGGTTGGGAAAATGGATGCTATTGAAAAAGTATATGGAAAAGGATTTAAAACTATACTTTGGTTTGCAAAATCTTTTAAGAAATATTTTGTTCAGACATTTTGCCAGGTTCACATGTTCATCAATAAGAGAGCTTTAGAAATATTAAGAAATGATGGGTATGTGGAAGCCTATGAGTTTTTCAGACAATATCTAGATGATATTAATAAAGGGGTTTATTGGGCCGATCAGGATTTTAGAAGCAGAGAGCATTTTTACAATCCATACACTCATAAAGGATTATATGGTTGCAAAAATTCTAGACAGAGGTTTGCTCGTTATTATAGTTGCGCCAATGTATATTGGGATTCAGGTGACGCGGAAATGGCAATGACATATCTAGGGGCAGCTGTACATCTTATACAGGATGCTACAGTCCCACAGCATGGAAATATAAATTTATTGAAAAGCCACAGGCGCTTTGAACAATGGATAAAGTCAATTCATGATAATTTTGAAAGCTATGCTGCGTCGAAAGATGGTATCTACCTTGACAATCCTTATTTATATATTGAAAAAAATGCTATGGACGCTATTGGGATATACAGGCGATACTCTTTAATTGAAAATAGAGAAGAGAGATTCTATAAAATTGCAGGTCAGATATTTCCAATGGCCCAGAGAACCACAGCGGGGTGCTTTTTAAATTTTTATGATTCAATTAAGCATAAACATTAAGGCGCCCATTCGGCGCCTTAATGTTTACTTAAGCATAGAGAATATATATTCAAAAATTCAGGAATTTATTCATATGGAAAGATATAAGCCTTTCTTCAATATTGTCCTTTGGATTTTTTACAGAAAACAAAATATACCTACCTTGTCTTAAATCGCCCAATATATCTATTTCGAACACTTCGAATCTGATATATTTGAGTTTCTGCCTCACATCCATGAATTGTAGCTCAGGAAAATTATTATTTATATTTCCTTCATTTTTAAAGAAACTGTTGACGGAGGTTTTAATTGTGGAATGATCAAACCTATTGATACAGCTTGGTATATTGCTTCCTACAGACTTGAAATAATCAAATTTCAATAATTCATTGAATAAAGGTGAAACCTCTATATTTTCAGATACAAAATTATATAGGAGATCATAATGGTCTGATATTTTTATAGAACGGTCAAATACATCTTTATTTGCATAATAAACTCCTAAGCTTTCAAAAAAATGATAAGGATTAGTATAATGCTCTTTCATCAAATATAAAAGACTCTTATTAAATCTTCCAGAGTTATAGAAGATTTCCACTAGATTTTCAATCATTTTTAAATCCAGTATATCTTTATAGCTCATATATTTTGTTGACAACACCTCATAAGGCGGATGATCATTATATGAAATAACGTGTTTTCCAGCATCCAATCTAAGTCTAGAACCTCTTAGCAGCTTTAAAAAGCCAAGCTGAAGCATCTGAGGCTGTAGAGAATATACATCATTAAATGATTTTTCGAAGCTTTTAATGTCTTCGTGAGGTAGTCCTGCAATTAAGTCCAAATGTATATGACAATTGCCTATATCAATGAGCTTTGATATATTGTATTTTATGTTTTTAAAGCTTTCCATCCTGCTTATAGCATCCAGAGTATCATTATTTGTAGATTGAACTCCTATCTCAAACTGAAAGATTCCCTTAGGAGCTTTTTTTACTATATTTAAAAAGTCAGAGTCAATAAGTTTACCGGAAATCTCAAAATGGAAATTGGTATTGCCATTTTTACTCAGTATGTAGTCCATTATTTTTATGCATCTGTCCTTATTGCAATTAAAAGTTCGATCAACCAGCTTTACCTGCTTGACACTTGCATCTATAAAAATGTCGATATCTTTATAAACTTTTTCAAGTGAAAAGTACCTTACTCCAGGTTCAAGGGAAGAAAGACAGTATTGACATTTAAAAGGACAGCCTCTTGAGGTTTCATAGTAAATTATTTTATTGTCCAAATCATTGAAGTCATCGTAAGGAAACGGAATTTCGTCAAGATTGGTTATCGGGCTTCGTGGTTTATTGAGTTTCACTATACCATTATCATTATAGACCAAGCCATTTATATGTTGTATATCCCCAGAACCGGATTCTAGATAAGTTACTAACTCTGAAAAGGTTTTCTCTCCTTCGCCAAATATAATATAGTCAATCCAAGGATTCTCACTCATAGTATATTCAACATCATAGGATACTTCAGGTCCTCCCAATACTATTATGGAATCAGGCATTATTTTTTTAATACTTCGTCCTAGTTTCATTACAAATTCTCTATTCCATATATAACAGGAGAAACAGATAACCCCGCTATTGCTCAAGTATATTTTTTTTAATACATTATCAAAACTATCATTTATACTAAATTCTAATATATTTATGTTTACATTGTCCTTTTTTAAGTAACTCTTTATATATCTTAATGCCAAATTAGAATGTATGAATTTAGAGTTTAAAGCTATAAGAGTAAATATATTTTTGTCCATGGTACGCCTCCGTTTAGGTATTGTTTAACATTGAATGAAGTCTAGTTCAATTATAATTATAACAGTAATTCGTAATAATTATAACAAGATTTGAATGAGGGTTTTTTTATATATAAAAAAACCTACCCGAGCGTTTCAACGAGGTGGGGGATATTTTCCCACCGCCTTTTATGAAAATCGGAACCCGCCACTTATTGAAGTGGTGGACATCTTTACGCCTCGTTATAATTGACAATATTTAAATGCATATTAAATGGTTACTTATAGATAATAATTTGTTAGAATATATCTAATATTGCTAGGAGGGATTGGATGGAAAAGAAGGAGATAAGCAAAATATTAGAAGAAATAGGGCTTATGCTGGAAATAAAAGGTGATAATCCATTCAAAATCAGGGCATATGTAAATGGAGCAAGGATTTTAGAGATGCTGGAGGGGGATCTGGATGATTATATTCAGGATGACAAAATAATAGGAATAAAAGGAATAGGAGAGGCTTTGTCAGAAAAAATTGTTCAACTTCATAGAAACGGTAGATTGGAGTTCTACGAAGAATTAAAAAGCTCTATACCTTCAGGACTGTTTGAAATTTTGAAGATTCAAGGCATAGGTCCAAAGAAAGTAAAAATGCTATATGAAAAATTGGGAATAGAAACCATCGGGGAACTTGAATATGCTTGCATGGAAAATCGCCTCATAGGATTAGAAGGCTTTGGTAAAAAGACTCAAAGCAATATACTTAAGGGCATACAAGACATCAAGAAATTCAGCGGACAGTATCTTTATGGATATGTCATGGAAGATGCCCAATCAATAAAAGAAAAACTGCTTAAGTCTTCTTTAGTCGTTAGATGTGATATAGCAGGCAGCTTGAGAAGAAAGAAAGAAGTGGTAAAAGATATAGATATCCTTGCAAGTTCTGATAATTCTGTAAGCTTGATGGACTATTTTACTACCTTTGAAGAAATAGATGAAGTAATGTCAAAAGGTGAGACAAAGACTTCCGTTAGGTTGAAAAAAGGCATAATGATGGATTTGAGAGTAGTGGAAGATAGACAATTTCCCTATGCTTTGCATCATTTTACGGGTAGTAAGGAACATAACACTGCACTTAGGCACAAAGCCAAAGCTGATGGAATAAAAATGAATGAGTATGGTCTATTTTTGGATGATAGCTTGATTCACTGCAAAAATGAAACAGAAATTTTTAATGTTCTTGGTTTGGATTTTATTCCTCCTGAGCTGCGAGAAAACACAGGAGAAATTGAAGCAGCTGAAAGGAAAGCATTACCTAACCTAGTTAGCTATGAAGATCTAAAAGGAATGTTTCATATTCACACCGCTTACAGTGATGGTTCTTCCACTATAGAACAACTGGCGGATGTGGCAAAACATATGGGATTCAGCTATATAGGGATATCTGACCATAGCAAGTCGGCCTTCTATGCTAATGGATTAAAAGAAGATGATATAAAAAGACAGATTGAAGAAATAGATAATTATAATTCTAAATCAATAGATTTTAAAATATTTAAGGGAATTGAATCAGATATACTGCCTGATGGATCTTTAGATTATAGCGATGATATATTATCTTTATTTGACTTTGTTATAGCCTCTGTTCATTCCGGTTTGAATATGGAAAAGGAAAAAATAACCTCAAGAATAATAAATGCTATAAAAAATAAGCATACTACAATGATAGGACATATGACAGGAAGAATTCTTCTGGCACGAGAACCATCTGATATGGATGTATATGAAGTCTTAGATGCTGCAGCCGATAATAGAAAAATTATAGAAATCAATTCTGATCCTCATAGACTTGATTTAGACTGGAGATATATAAAGTATGCTAAAACAAAAGAGATTAAATTTGCTATAAATCCGGATGCTCATAATATTGAAGGTCTGAAAAATATTATGCTCGGCATAGGCATAGCTCGCAAGGGATGGTTGGAGAAAAAAGATATAATTAATTGTATGGAACAGAAAGAAGTGGGGGATTACTTTGAAAAGCAAAAACGATAAGCCGCTATTGATTCTTAATAAGTTAACAGAACTTTACCCTGAGGCGAAATGCGAATTGGATTTTGGAAGCACTTTTCAACTTTTGGTAGCAACAATGTTAAGTGCTCAATCCACGGATAAAAAAGTAAATGAAATAACCGAGGAGCTTTTTAAAAAATATAAAACTCCGGATGACTTTTTATCATTAACCCAATCTGAACTAGAAGAAAAAATTAAGAAAATAGGGCTATACAGAAATAAGGCAAAAAATATACTTAATATGTGCAGAATTTTAATAAGTGAATATAAAGGAGAGGTACCGGGAAACTTCGAAGATTTAATTTCCTTACCCGGGGTTGGAAGGAAGACCGCCAATGTTGTATTGAGCAATGGATTTGGAATACCTGCCATAGCTGTGGATACTCATGTATTTAGAGTATCTAATAGAATAGGCTTAGCCAATAGTAAAAACGTAGATGAGACAGAAAAACAGCTTATGACTGTTTTACCAAAAGATAGCTGGTCTCTAGCCCACCATTTGATGATATGGCATGGGAGAAGAACTTGTGAAGCAAAGAGACCAAAGTGCGATATTTGTAAAATAAAAGAATTATGTGATTATTACAATAGCGAAAAATGTTAATCATAGGCGTATTTTATATCTATTTGAATTTAATTTCATGAAATGCTTATATAAATGCAAAGGATAACTTGTCAAAGTTTTCACACTAGTGTTATAATTTTAATGATTACAAAAGTATAATAATTGTACATTTTTTTGAACAAATTACGTTGCAGGAGTTTTTGGTTTTATGACGAATAAATATCAATGTTTGCGATAATTGAACCTTGTATTTCCAATGCACTTTGTAGTATCTAAGCAATATGTAGTATAAGTGTAAAAAATTGAAAAGAGGTGGTGCGATATTTAGTGTTTTAGATATGATACTTATTCAAGTATAATAAAATAAGTATCAAGAATCATGAAAAACTTTTCAAAATATGTAAATTACAAGTCTAGGGGGTGACTAGATGGCAAAAGATGCAATTGAAACTGTAAAAGATGCAGAAGAGAAAGCAAAAACCTTATTGCAGGATGCAATTCTAACTTCTAAGAACTCAAAACAAGAAGCAGAAACTTTAGCTGAACAGGAGTATAAAAAAATACTTGCGAATGCAAAAAATGAGGCAGAGGAAATTAAAAGATTAGCAGTACAAGAAGGAGAGTCCATAGCAAAACCTATTATTGAAAGAGGAATTGAAAGCGCTAAAGCTTTAAATGATCTAAAAGATGAAAAATTAGACTCAGCAGTTAACATTATTATCGAGAGGATTGTGAACGCAAATGGCAATAGTTAAAATGAGTAATTTCAGCTTGTTTGCCTTTGATTCAGAAAGGGAAAATCTTCTCCATGAACTTCAAAAATTTGAATATGTTCATTTTCTTAATCTAGATGAGGATGAATCTCTTAAAAACGAGGGTTTAAAGAATGTTAAAGCTCCTGAACACCTAGTTGCAATAGGCGAAGAGATTTCAAAAGTAAAATATACAATTGATTTGTTATCTAAATATTATATTGGTGATACTGGTATTAAAGCCATGCAAAAGGGTAAGGAGAGCTTTAATTTCGTTGAACTTGAAGAGAGGGTTTCGAGTATTGATTATCTTCCAATATATAATCAGCTTAGAGAACTTAATACAAAGAAAGAAGCTTTGAACCAAGAAGTCGCTAAGTTAAATACATCAATCGATGAATTGACCCCTTGGGTTAAGCTAAATACATCTATCAAGAATCTGAATTCTTTTGAGCAAAGTGAAGTTAACATGGGGACAATACCTAAAAAGCTTAGAGAAAAATTAGAAAAAGAATTATTGGAGACCCAATACACATACTTTGAAAGCCTTAGTGAAGATAAAGACAACCTATACATTTTGACCTTATCCGCTAAGTCAGAAGCAGAAATTGTTATGGATATATTGAGAAACAATAGCTTTTCAAAGAGTAAATTAAATGCAGAAGGTAAACCAAAAGAAGAAATTCTCCAATTAAATGAAAAAATAAAAGCCTTAGAGAATGAAATAAAAAGCTATGAACAAGAAATAGTAGGTTTATCAAACAATCTACCTAAACTAGAAATAACATATGATTATCTAATGAATCAAAAATTAAGGATTGTAGCTTCAGAGAAATTCTTAATGACAGAAAGCGTAAATGTTATAAAGGGTTATATTCCAACAAATAAGGTTAATGATTTTAATGAAACTGTAAAGCTTGCCCTCAATAATGTTTATTACTTAGAATTAAAAGAAGCAGAAAAGGATGACTCCAATGTACCTATACTATTAGAAAATTCAAAATTTGTAAAATCGTTTGAATCTTTAACGGGTATGTATGCTTTACCAAGGTATAACGAAGTAGATCCTACTCCTTTTTTAGCACCATTCTATCTAGCATTTTTCGGAATGATGGCAGCAGATATAGGATATGGAGTCATAATGTTAATAGGTACATTAGTAGCATTAAAAACTTTTAATTTGTCTGAATCCACAAAGCAGTTTATAAAATTTTTCTACTACTTAAGTTACTCAGTTATAATATGGGGATTTTTATATGGTTCCTTTTTCGGTGGAATTATTTCGCTGCCAGGATTATTTAACCCAGCAGAGGATTATAACTCACTGTTAGTACTTTCAATAATATTTGGATTAATCCATATTTTCTTTGCACTTGGGATTAAAGCCTATATGAATATTAGGGATGGAAAGATACTAGATGCATTATTTGATGTGGGTTTTTGGTACATGGCATTAATTGGTGGCATTGTATATCTCTTGTCAGTAGTGATTACATTACCTGCTATTGCAAAGACTATTTCTTTAGTGGTTATGATACTGGGTATGGTGGGAATTGTAGCAACTGGTGGCAGAGATGCAAATAGTATAGGTGGAAAACTTGGTGGGGGAATTTATTCCCTATACGGAATTTCCAGTTATGTCGGGGATTTTGTTTCCTACTCAAGATTAATGGCTTTAGGATTATCAGGTGGATTCATTGCTGGAGCTATAAATATGATGGCAGGCATGGTGGCGAAAAAAGGAATTATAGGAATAATTGGTGCTGTTATTATATTTATAGTAGGTCAAGTATTCAATATAGGATTAAGCATTCTTGGTGCTTATGTTCATACAATAAGACTTACCTTTGTAGAGTTTTTTGGTAAATTCTATGAAGGCGGAGGAAAAGGTTTTAATTCATTTAGAAGTAAACCAAAATATATAAACTTAAAATAGATTAGGAGGAAATGTAAATGAATTTTACAGAGTTTATAGTTCAATATGGTGGAGTATTTTTCGCAGGTCTAGGTAGTGCATTAGCAGTACTTCTTTCGGGAATAGGTTCAGCTGAAGGAATAGGAATTGTTGGTCAAGCAGCATCAGGCTTAGTAATTGAAGAACCTGAAAAGTTTGGAAGGTCTTTAGTTTTACAGTTATTACCTGGTACACAAGGGTTATATGGATTTGTTATAGGTTTATTAGTATTAGGTCAGCTTAATGTTGGTATGAGTTTACAACAAGGTTTGTATATTTTTGCATCTTGTTTACCTGTTGGATTTGTTGGTTGGAGATCAGCTATTTCTCAAGGAAAAACTGCAGCAGCGGGTATTTCGATTTTGGCTAAAAATGAAGAACATTCTACAAAGGGTATTATTTATGCAGTAATGGTTGAAACTTATGCTCTATTAGCCTTTGTTATATCCCTAATCCTTGTAAATGCAGTAAGCTTCTAGAAAAACTAAGGATGTGAAGATATGTCAAATTTAGAGAATCTTACTAACAAAATTCTTAATGATGCTAAAAACGAAGCTGATAGAATTTTGGAAGAAGCAAATAAGAATAATGAAGGGATAGTTAGTTCTAAAATTAATGAAGCAAATGAAAAGAAGAAAAGAACAATAGAAAAAGCTGCAGCTGAAGCTGCTATGATGAAAGATAGAATAGTTTCTAATGCTGAGTTAAAGGTAAGAGATGAAAAATTAAAAGCAAAACAAGAGGTTATGGATAGAGTGTTTAATTTATCCAAAGAAAAACTAAAAGACTTAAATGAAGATGAATATGTAAAATTTTTAATGAGTAATTTAAAAACAGTGAATTTGAAAGGAACAGAGTTATTAATAGTACCAGAAAAAATGAAGTCCAAAGTAAAATCAATAGAATTATTTCCAACGGTATCTGATGGTGAAACTGTAGATTCAGGGTTTTTATTGAAAGATAATGATGTAACAATAAATTTCTCATTTGATTCGCTTGTAGATTATTTAAGAGAAGAACTTGAAACTGAAATAGCACAAGATCTTTTTAAAGAATAGGAGTGATTTCATGGATAGAATGGATTTTATCCAAGGCGTAACTAGAACCAGAGTCCTTGAAAACAGACTCCTATCAAAGGGAAAAATAGATAGGATGATAGAAGCTAAGGATATTGAAGAAGTTTTCAAAACTCTTAATGAAACTGAATACTCGAATGCAGTTACTGGAATAACCAGAGATGAGGATTATGAAAACATTTTATCTCATGAGTTGAAGAGAGTATATGAATTAATGAGAGAAGTTTCTAAAGATCAAATCGTAGTAGATTTAATGGCATTAAAGTATGATTATCATAATTTAAAAGTGTTAGTCAAAGAGGAAAAATTGAACAAAGATTTATCCGATCTTTATATACCAATTGGATCTACTGATTTTCAAAAGATAAAAGGTGGATTTTTAGAAGGGAACCTTAAGGATGTACAGCTAGAATTTAAAGAGGCAATAGAAGCTGTTACAAAGGACTTCGAAGTTACTAAGGATCCACAAAGAATAGATTTGATTTTTGATAAATTCTATTATGAACATTTATATAAAATGGCAAAAGATACTGATATTGAACTCTTTATTAATTATGTTAAAGATATGATAGACTTTATAAATATTAAATCTTCTATTCGATTAAAAAAGCAAGGGAAGGATATGGGATTCTTTGAAGACGTGATTCTTCCTAATGGAAATATCGATAAAAATATTATACTCTTTACTCTAAATGATTCCATAGAAAATATGATTAACAGGTTTAAAAACTATAGGATTAGCTCTAGACTTATAAAAGGATTAGAATCTTATAAAGCAACTAATCGGCTATCTGACCTTGAAAAATATATGGACAATTATCTGATTGAAATTAACCAGCCATCAAAGTATGTAAATTTTGGACCAGAGCCCATTTTTTCTTATATAGTGGCAAAGGAAGCGGAAATAAAGACATTGAGAATTATAATGGTTTCAAAGCTAAACAAGCTTTCTCCAGATGCCACAAAGGAAAGGGTGCGTGATTTATATGTTTAAGATAGCTGTTGTTGGAGACAAAGACTCTATTCTTGCCTTCAAAGCATTAGGGGTAGATGTTTTTTCTGTTTATGATAATGAAGAAGCTAGAAGAACAGTTGACACCATTGCTCGAAATGACTATGGTATTATATTTATTACTGAGCATATAGCTAGTTTAATTCCAGATACCATAGAACGATACGATAAAGAGATAATCCCTGCGGTAATACTTATACCAAGTAATCAAGGAACACTAAACATAGGTATGAGTAGAATAAATGATAATGTGGAAAAAGCCGTAGGATCAAATATTTTATAGAAAGAGAGGGCTTATCTTGAAAGTTGGAAGAATAATAAAGGTATCTGGCCCCTTGGTTGTTGCGGAGGGGATGGATGAAGCTAACGTATATGATGTAGTAAGTGTTTCGGATAATAAGCTTATAGGTGAAATTATCGAAATGAGAGGGGATAGAGCCTCTATCCAAGTATATGAAGAAACAACAGGAATAGGTCCTGGAGACCCAGTATATACAACCGGTCAACCTCTTTCAGTAGAATTAGGACCTGGTCTAATAGAGGCTATGTTTGACGGTATACAAAGACCTCTTGAACCGCTAAGGGCAATTGCTGGAGATTTTCTTTCAAGAGGTACTGAAGTAAAAAGTCTTAATAGGGAAAAAAAGTGGTATTTCACACCAACTGTAAAAGTTGGAGATAAGGTAGTTCAAGGAGATATAATAGGAACTGTACAAGAAACTCCTATAGTTCTTCATAAGATAATGGTACCAATTGGTATATCAGGTGAAGTAACAGATATTAAAGAAGGGGACTTTACAGTAATAGATGACATATGTACACTAGATGGAAATGTTAATATTCAAATGATGCAAAAATGGCCTGTAAGAAAGGGTAGAGGATATCAAAAGAAACTAAATCCTACAGTTCCTTTGCTAACTGGTCAAAGGGTTATAGATACATTTTTCCCGGTAACAAAGGGCGGAACAGCAGCTATCCCGGGACCTTTTGGCTCAGGAAAGACAGTAGTCCAACATCAGCTTGCTAAATGGGCTGATTCTGAAATAGTTGTTTATGTAGGATGTGGTGAACGTGGCAATGAAATGACAGATGTTCTTATGGAATTCCCAGAGATTATAGATCCAACTACTGGGGAATCACTAATGAAGAGAACCGTTCTTATTGCAAATACTTCAAATATGCCTGTTGCTGCGAGAGAGGCATCCATCTATACAGGTATAACCATAGCTGAATATTTTAGAGATATGGGCTTTTCAGTAGCTATAATGGCTGACTCTACTTCTAGGTGGGCAGAAGCTTTAAGAGAAATGTCCGGTAGACTAGAGGAAATGCCAGGGGATGAAGGTTATCCTGCATATCTTGCATCTCGTGCTGCAGAATTCTATGAAAGAGCAGGTAAGGTCATATGTTATGGTAGTGATAACAGAGAAGGTGCTGTAACAGTTATTGGTGCTGTATCACCTCCGGGAGGAGATATATCTGAGCCAGTCTCTCAAGCTACTTTAAGAATTGTTAAGGTATTCTGGGGGTTGGACTACGCTCTTTCTTATAAGAGACATTTCCCAGCTATAAACTGGTTAAATTCATATTCATTATACCAATCAAAAATAGATGAGTGGATGAATGAGAATATTGACCCTGATTTTGCAGCAAATAGAACAAAGGCAATGAATCTGCTCCAAGATGAAACTGGGCTCTTAGAAATAGTAAGACTTGTAGGAAGAGATTCGCTTTCTGAAGAAGACCAGTTAAAACTTGAAGCAACGAAGTCTATAAGAGAGGACTTTCTACAACAAAATGCATTCAATGAAGTAGATACATTTTGTTCTTTCGCAAAACAGAATAAAATGTTAAAATTAGTACTTAACTTCTATGATCAAGGAAAAAGAGCTTTAGAACAAGGCGTTTATCTAAAAGATATAGAAAATATGGATGTTAGAAATAAGATAGCTCGTGCTAAATACATAGCCGAGGATGATATGAATGAAATTGATAATGTAAACAGAGAATTAGTATCTAGTATCGATAATTTAATAAGCAAGGGAGGTATCCTTGATGCTTAAAGAATATAAAACAGTTAGCGAAGTGGTAGGTCCTTTAATGGTAGTTGAAGGAGTCGAAGGGGTAAAATTTGAAGAGCTAGTGGAAATACAAATACAAACAGGGGAAAAAAGAAGAGGAAGAGTTCTTGAGGTAAATGGAGATCGAGCTATGATTCAGCTTTTCGAAGGCTCTTCTGGAATTAACTTAAAAAATACAAGTGTAAGATTCCTAGGCAAGCCTCTTGAATTAGGAGTTTCTCCTGACATGATTGGTAGAATATTTGACGGATTGGGTCGTCCCAAGGATAATGGACCAAAGATAATTCCTGAAAAGAAAGTAGATATAAACGGTGTACCTATGAACCCAGTAGCAAGGGATTATCCAGATGAGTTTATTCAAACGGGTATTTCTTGCATTGATGGATTAAATACATTAGTCAGGGGACAAAAACTACCAATTTTCTCTGGCTCAGGTTTGCCTCATAATGAAGTTGCAGCTCAGATTGCAAGGCAAGCAAATGTATTAGGGTCTAATGAAAAATTTGCTGTGGTATTTGCAGCTATGGGTATTACATTTGAAGAAGCTCAATTCTTTATTGATGATTTAACTAAAACAGGTGCTATAGATAGGGCTGTGCTGTTTGTAAATTTAGCTGATGATCCTGCTATAGAAAGAATTGCAACCCCGCGTATGGCTCTTACATGTGCTGAATATTTAGCCTTTGAGAAGGATATGCATGTATTAGTAATTTTAACAGATATGACAAACTATGCGGAAGCGTTAAGAGAAACATCAGCAGCTAGAAAAGAAGTGCCAGGCAGACGTGGATATCCGGGATATCTATATACTGACCTTTCAACTTTATATGAAAGAGCTGGAAGAGTTAGAGGCAGAAAAGGTTCTATAACACAAATACCAATCCTAACAATGCCTGAAGATGATATTACCCATCCAATTCCTGATTTAACAGGATATATAACTGAAGGACAAATAATACTATCCAGAGAATTATATAAAAGAGGAATTAAACCTCCTATAAACGTAGTGCCTTCACTTTCAAGACTTAAGGACAAGGGTATAGGTGTTGGAAAAACAAGAGAAGACCATGCTGATACCATGAACCAATTGTATGCAGCTTATACATCCGGTATAGAGGCAAGAGAGCTAGCTACAATATTAGGAGAATCGGCACTTTCAGATGCTGATAAAGCTTTTGCTAAATTTGCAGAAGAATTTGATAGGCAGTATGTAAATCAAGGTTATCACAACAATAGAAGTATTACAGATACCTTGGGTCTAGGCTGGGATTTGTTAAAGATCATTCCAAGGAGTGAACTTAAGAGAATTAGAGATGAATTCCTTGACAAATATCTACCATTGGAAGACAAAGGGGCTGAGTAGATGGCTAGGCTAAATGTGAATCCCACTCGTATGGAGCTAAGTGGTCTTAAGAAGAGGTTAGCCACTGCTACAAGAGGTCACAAGCTCCTAAAGGATAAACAAGATGAGCTTATGAGGAGATTCATTGAGTTAATAAGAAAGAATAAAGCCTTAAGAATGGACGTAGAAACAGATCTGCAAGATTCATTTAAGGACTTTCTATTAGCTAGTGCTGTTATGTCACCAGAGATGTTAGAAGAGGCAGTATCCTTTCCTAAGGAAAATATTATGGTTGACATAAAAAAAAGAAATGTAATGAGTGTAAATGTACCGGTTATGAATTTTATTAGAAAGCTTGAGGGTGATGAAGGCAGCATTTATCCATACGGCTTTGCTCAAACTTCATCAGAACTAGATGATGCTATATCTAAACTTTATGGGATAATGTCAAAGTTATTGGAATTAGCTGAAGTAGAAAAAGCTTGTCAATTGATGGCTGATGAAATTGAAAAGACTAGAAGAAGAGTAAATGCTCTGGAATACAGAACTATACCTGAGCTAAAAGAAACAATAAGATTCATTAGAATGAAGTTAGATGAAAATGAAAGAAGTACAATTACTCGCTTAATGAAGGTCAAAGATATTATTAGTAAAGAAGCTTGAACGAGACTTCATTCAGTGTTAAAAAATCGCAGCGAAAGCTGCGATTTTTGTTTTGTTTTCAATGAAACTTGACATTAACAAGGGTTTATATTTATAATCATTTACATAGTATCTTTATAAGAATTGGAGGGGTTCTTGTGAATCCTGTTGCATTTGAGATTTTTGGTATATCTATAAGATGGTATGGGATATTGATTTCTTCCGGAATGTTGTTGGGCATTTTTCTAGCATATTACGAAGCTAAAAAACAAGGATACAATCCAGATGATATTATCGATTTGGCTCTATGGGCCATACCGGCTGCTTTAATAGGTGCAAGACTTTATTATGTAGCTTTTCAATGGGAATATTATAAAGGAGATATCCTTAAAATATTAAATACTCGGGAAGGTGGCCTCGCAATACATGGTGGCCTTATTGCTGCGGTTATAGCGGGATATTTATTCACAAAAGCAAAGAATCTGCCTTTTTGGAAAACTGCTGATATTATGGCACCTTCTATTGCATTAGGCCAAGCAATAGGAAGATGGGGAAATTATATTAATGGTGAGGCTCATGGAGGTGCCACAAGTCTTCCATGGGGCATAATGGTAGATGGTATTAGAGTTCATCCTACTTTCTTATATGAATCAATCTGGAATTTATGTTTATTTCTTTTTTTAATACTATACAGAAGAAATAAAAAGTTTAATGGAGAGATATTTTTGCTATATGGCATCATATATTCTGCAGGGAGATTTTGGATTGAGGGACTAAGAACAGACAGTTTAATGTTTATGGGTATGAGAACGGCTCAAATCATAAGCGTTTTAATAATCGTTTTAGGTTTATTAATGTATTTTAGTATGAGGAGAAAATCCCAAGCAAAATAATATGAATTAAGTGTTTAACACTAGACTAACATTCAGTGGGGGTTGAATCCCCTACTGAATGAAGGCTCGTTCATAATGTTGTGGTACGTTGGAATATAGTTCTAACGTATCATTTTATTTTTTTATAGCTTTTTGAAATTTTATGGAAGGATTTTTAAATAATGTAGAGAATACTACTAATAGTGGTACAAAGTGGGTTGAAGTGGTAGAAAGTGAAATAAATTAGTAAAGCGGTGGCAAGGATGTTCATTGGTGAATATAGACATTCTTTGGATAACAAAAACAGGCTTATAATGCCTGCAAAATTTAGGGATGAGCTAGGCCAAAATTTCGTAATAACAAAGGGCTTAGACAATTGTCTTTTCATTTATTCCGGAGAAGAATGGAAGATTATTGAAAGTAAACTTAAGGCATTGCCAATGACGAACAAGGATGCTAGAGCTTTTGTAAGATTTTTCTTTGCTGGCGCTACAGAGTGTGAAATAGATAAACAAGGCAGAGCACTTATACCATCAAATCTAAAAGAATTTGCTAAGATTGATAAAGATGCTGTCATAATTGGAGTATCTACAAGATTGGAATTATGGAGCCTTGAAGAATGGAATAAATTTAACAGCGATGCAAACATTAGTTATGAAGATGTAGCTGAGAAAATGTCTCAATTAGGAATATAGTATTAGAAGGTGATTTTTTGAATTTTGTTCATATTCCAGTATTGCTAAATGAAAGCCTCCAAGGGTTGAATATAAAAAAGGGTGGTATTTATGTTGATGGAACTATAGGTGGAGCTGGACATTCAAAAGAAATAGCAAAACTTATAGGATTAGAAGGTATTCTGATAGGAATTGATCAGGATATTAATGCAATAAATGCTGCCAAAGAAAAGCTTAGTGATTATAGAGATAGTATAAAGCTTATAAATGATAATTTTAAGAATATGAAGGCGGTTACTCAAAACTTGGGAATAAATGAAGTGGATGGAATATTATTAGACTTAGGTGTTTCGTCACATCAATTGGATGAAGAAGAAAGAGGCTTTAGCTATATGAAAGATGCAGCCTTGGACATGAGGATGGATAGAAGAAATCCATTAACAGCGGAAATTATAGTAAATGATTGGTCTGAGCAAGAGATTTTTAAAGTGATAAGGGATTATGGAGAGGAAAGATGGGCTAAAAGGATAGCAGAATTTATAGGTAGAGAAAGGCAAAACCAAAGAATAACTAACACACATAAGCTAGTGGAAGTAATCAAAAATGCCATACCTGCTCCTGCTAGAAGAGAAGGACCTCACCCAGCGAAAAGAACCTTTCAAGCCCTTAGGATAGCAGTAAATGATGAACTTGGAATACTTGAGAAAACAATAAGAGATGGGATAAGCTTGTTGAAACCAAATGGTAGGCTTTGCATCATTACTTTTCATTCACTAGAAGATAGAATTGTGAAAACAGTTTTCAATAAACTGGAAAAACCATGTACTTGTCCTCCTAAATTTCCACAGTGTATTTGTGGGCAAGTTCCGCTTATAAAAGTAATAACAAGGAAACCAATAACAGCAAATGATAAGGAACTGGAAGAAAACCCAAGGTCAAGAAGCGCAAAATTGAGAGTGGCTCAAAGACTAGTTCTAAACTAAAATAAGGGGGAATAAAATTGTTAGTAGCAGATAATAGAGCATATGATTATAGCAGAGAAAACTACATAAATGATATACCCCTTTTTGATGATGATAAGAAACCAATAGCTAAAAAGGTAAAGAAAACAAAGCAAAAAGCACATATCCTTCCCATATTACTGGTGTTTTCTATGAGTATTATCATGATATCTCGTTATGCCTATATAGCCGAAATAAACTTCAATAACAACAAATTGGAGAAAGAGTATAAGGAAATTTTGAAACAAAATGAATTGCTTAATGTAAGCTTGATGCATACAGTAAACTTGCAAACCTTGGAAAAGATGGCTGTAGAAGAGCTGAATATGCAATACCCTGATCCAAATCAAATAACATATGTTATGGCAGCAAAGCCCATTGAAAAGAATAGCAACTACGAAAAATCATATCTTTTAAAGGAAGACGTGGCAGAAAATAAGTATATAACAAAAGCGAAACTTCTTATTAATAGTTTTATCAGTTTGTTAGATTAAGTTTCCCTAAGGGGGTATTAGCTTGGCAGGAGTGGCAAAAAAGGTTAGAGGGAGAGTTTTATTCTTATTAAGCGGATTTACAATATTGTTTTTGCTTCTTATAGTGAGGTTATTTTATATACAGGTGATTGATAGTGCAGAGTATCAACAAAAAGCTATGGAGCAATGGACAAGAGATGTACCGGTGCCTTCAAAAAGAGGGGTTATATATGATAGAAATGGTAAGGAGCTGGCTACCAGTGCACCAGCTTATGAGATTTATGTTAGACCGGTTGAAGTAAAAGATATAGATAAAGAAAATGTTGCTCAAACTCTTTCGGAAATCCTTCAAATGGACAAGGCGGATTTGTTGATGAAAATTTCTGCAAAAAAAGATACGCAAATAATTAAGAAGAAAGTAGACTCTGATACTGTAAAGATTCTAAGAGAGAAAAATATCAAGGGTCTAATTTTTGTTGATGATAGCAAGAGATTTTATCCTCAAAGCAATTTTGCATCTTACATACTGGGTTTTACAAACTATGATAATCAAGGTTCTGATGGTGTAGAAGCAACTTTTGAAAAGTATCTCAATGGATTTCCTGGCAGAGATATAAAAATGACAGATGCTCAAGGAAGAGAGCTCCCCGGAAGCGATAGAAAGTATTATGAACCGGAGGATGGTTTAAACCTAATACTTACTATAGACGAAGTAATACAACATTTTGCCGAGAAGGCAGTAGAGAGTTCCCTTATTGAGACCAAAGCAAAGAGGGTGACAGCCATAGTGATGGAACCTAAAACAGGGGATGTCCTTGCTATGGCTATAAAACCTGATTATGATAATAATAATCCGAGGAAGATACCGGAAGATCTATTGGATCAATGGAGTTCTATGTCCTCAACTGAGCAATATAATGCATTGTATAAAACATGGAGGAATCCTGCGATTTCAGACACTTATGAGCCAGGATCTACTTTCAAAACAATTACATCTGCGGCTGGCTTAGAGGAAGGGGTAGTAAAGCCTGAGGATACATTTTATTGCTCTGGCTCTGTTTTGGTAGCAGGAAGAAGATTGAAATGTTGGAGAAGTTATAATCCCCATGGCAGTCAGACCTTTGTACAAGGGGTTCAAAATTCGTGTAATCCTGTTTTCATTGAGGTGGCCCAAAGATTAGGTAAGGAAAAGTTTTATAAATATATACAAGGCTTTGGTTTTGGCTCACCTACTAATATTAAACTGATGGGAGAAGCCTCCGGTATCGTAAGAAATTTAAATGCCGTAGGACCGGTTGAATTGGCCAATAATGCCTTTGGTCAGGGTATTACGGTAACACCTATACAGCTGGTTACGGCTGTATCGGCAATTATTAATGATGGATATCTTATGGAGCCAAGAATTGCTAAAAAGCTTGTAGATAGTGAAGGCAAAACAGTTTATGATTTTCAACCTCGAGAGGTACGTCAGGTTATTTCTAAGGGGACTTCTGCCACTATGAGAAAAATCTTGGAGTCAGCTGTTGCAGAAGGCTCAGGTAGAGGTGCCTATTTGCCTGGTTATAAGGTTGGAGGAAAAACGGGAACTGCACAAAAGGCCGAGAATGGAAGATATGTGCCTGGTAAGTATGTGGCATCATTTATTGGCTTTGCACCTGCCAATGATCCAAGAGTGACTGTGCTGGTGGTTATTGATGAACCAAGCGGCAGCTATTATGGCGGTGTTATTGCTACTCCCGTAGCAAAGAGCATTATTTCGGATACTTTAAGATATTTGGATGTAAAACCCCAATATACTGAAGAAGAAGCAAAGCAGCTGATGAAAGGGAAAGTTGTTGTACCAGAAGTTAGAAATATGAAACTAAAGGAAGCTAAAAAGCTTTTGAGTGAAAGCAAACTAAAATATCGGTTGGAGGAAGAACAGGGAGAGCCTACGGAAGATTCTCTAGTTTTAGATCAGACACCAAGAGCTAGCGCAAAGGTTGATGAAGGATCGGTTATAATAATATATGCAAAGCCTAAAGAATAAAAGAATAAACACTATAATGATTAGTTAGGGGGCAACGAGGTTAAAGAGGTTCTTTAATTCTAGTTGCCTTTTTCCAGATGGTAAAGCATAATAAAAAGGTAAAAGTAGAATATAAGCAAAAAAGTTACATATATATTCCATTATTTGAAAACAATAGCCTTGAGGTGAGAGCATTGAAGTTAACAAAACTATTAGAGGGCACAAGAGTAATTAAATATTCTGGAGATTTAGATATTGATATAGAAGGTATTGATTATGATTCTAGACGTATATTGAAAAATTATCTTTTCATATGTATCAGAGGTAGCTTTTCAGATGGACATGACTTTATCGATAAAGCAATAGAAAATGGTGCAATTGCTGTTATAACGGAGAAAGCCGTAGAAAGAGATGACATAATAGTAGTTCAGGTGGAGAATTCTAGAATAACAATGCCAGTAATAGCGGCAAATTATTATGAATATCCTACAAATAAGCTGAAATTAATTGGAATTACAGGCACGAATGGTAAAACAACCACCACATATTTGATAAGATCCATATTAGAGCATGCAGGTAAAAAAGCGGGCTTGATAGGGACTATATTTACATGTGCAGGAGATACGAGGGTTGAATCCTCGAGGACTACACCAGAATCTTTGGAATTGCAAAGCTTCTTACATGATATGGTTTCTAGCGGATTGGAATATAGTGTTATGGAGGTTTCATCCCATTCCTTAGAATTTGGAAGGGTGGATCAGTGTGCCTTTCAAATAGGAGTATTTACTAATTTAACCCAGGATCATTTGGATTTTCACGGAGATTTTGCAAACTATAGAAATGCAAAAGAGAAACTATTTTATAAGACTAATAAGGCAAACATTATTAATATAGATGATGAACATGGTAAAATAATCTGTAACAGATTAAAGAACTTAGAGGTGCCTTTAATAACTTATGGTATAGATAATAAGGCTGATATTATGGCAAAGGATATAGAAATTAATGATGATGGAATAAGATTCAGACTTATAACATCTGATTATGAAATCGTGGTAAAAAGCAGCATTCCTGGGAAATTTAGCGTGTATAACTCCTTAGCAGCGGCTTGTGTAGCTTATGTTGAAGGCATAGATAAAGAAATCATATGCCGAGGAATTGAAGAGGTAGGATTTGTACCAGGAAGATCAGAAGTACTTTCTTTAGGTAAACCTTACAAGATAATAATAGACTATGCTCATGCACCGGACGGACTGGAAAATATATTAAAAGCTATTAAGCATTATGCGAAAGGAAGAATAATAACGGTTTTTGGTTGCGGTGGTGATAGAGATAGGACTAAGAGACCAATAATGGGGGAGATTGCCGGAAGATTATCCGATTATTCAATTATTACTTCTGACAATCCAAGGAGCGAAGACCCGAATGCTATTATTAGTCAAATAGAAGAAGGTATTAAGACTACAAACTGCGACTATATATGTATAGAGAATAGAAAAAATGCAATCAGACATGCTATGATGATAGCAAAGGCTTCGGATATTATTCTGTTGGCCGGTAAAGGTCATGAAACTTATCAGGTTCTAAAGGATAAAACTATTGACTTTGATGAAAGAGTGATAGTGAGAGAGCTTCTTAAGGAGGGTGTATAGTGGAACCGATGAATATTGTTGAAATAACAGATGCTTTGGATGGTAAATTGGAAAACTATAATCAAAATTTTATAATAGAAGGAATAAATACTGATAGCAGAAAAATAAAGAAAGGTGAACTTTTCGTACCTATTAAAGGTGAAAACTTTGATGGCCATGATTACATTAATAAAGCTATAGATGCGGGTGCATCTGCAGTTTTATCTCAATACATATTGGACTCTGCAGACTTCACATATATATTAGTAGAAGATACTCAGGCGGCACTATTGAAGCTTGCAGCATATTATAGGTCTAAGTTTCATATTCCTGCGGTAGCAATAACAGGAAGCTCCGGCAAGACAACAACCAAAGAGATGGTAGCAGCAGTTCTCGGAGAAAACTTTGAAGTATTAAAGAATGAAGGAAATCTAAATAATACAATAGGACTGCCGATTACTGTATTTTGCATGGAAAAACGTCATACCATTTGTGTGTTTGAAATGGGAATGGATAAACTGGGAGAAATCAAAGCACTTGCTTCTGTTGTTAAACCTGACATAGCGGTTATTACTAATGTGGGAACAGCTCATATTGAGTTTCTGGGTACCAGAGAAAATATACTAAAAGCTAAAAAGGAAATATTCAGTTTTTTTACTGGTGATGATAAAGCTATAATTAATGGCGATGATGATATGCTTGCTACTGTTTCCGATTTACCCTGCAAAATTATAAGATATGGAACAAATGAAGAAAATGATTTATATGCTTTTAATATAAATCAACGAAGTGATGAAGGTATGGAGTTTACACTAATTATTAATGATAATCAGGAGCAATTTTTTGTTCCTCTGATTGGCATGCATAATGTTTATAATGCTCTATGCGCAATTTCCGTTGGCTTGGCTATGAATATGAAGATAGAAAAAATAAGAAAAGGACTAGCTAAGTTTGTCTCAGGTAAGATGAGGATGGAAGTGTTTTTAACTAAAGATGGAATTAAAGTAATAAATGATTCTTATAATGCTAATCCCGATTCAACGGTGGCAGCCATTGAAGTTCTGAAGAATATGAATTGTAAGGGGAGAAGGGTATTAATATTAGCTGATATGTTGGAGCTAGGGGAGTATTCAGAGAGAGGGCATCGAAGAGTAGGTGAAAAAGCTGCACATTCAAAAATTGATATTTTGATTACAATAGGTGAAAATGCAAAATATATTTCTCAAGGAGCCTTAGATAGCGGTATGAAGGAAGAGCAGATTTATCGTTTGGGTGATAACAAAACTGCATATTATAAATTGAAATCAATACTTATACCTACGGATACCGTTTTGATAAAAGGTTCAAGGGCAATGAAATTGGAAGAAATAGCAGATTCTCTTAGAGAGAGGAGTTTCACGAAGGATGAATAATTTTTTTGCAAGCGAATATAAAATATTTATAATTTGTATAATATCTTCTTTTGTTCTTGCGCTGATTGCAGGACCAATATTTATACCAATTTTAAAAAGATTGAAATTTGGTCAGACTATTAGAGATGATGGACCTCAAAGTCATTTGAAAAAAGCAGGAATACCAACTATAGGCGGATTAATATTTATTATTCCAGCTGTTATTGTATCTATGTCATTTTCAAAGGATAAGGATATGCTATTGGTTTTGATCACAACCTTATTATATGGGGCAATTGGATTTGCCGATGATTACATAAAAGTTGTAAAGAAAAGGTCATTAGGGTTAATGGCTTGGCAAAAGATTATTGCTCAACTTGCAGCAGCTTTATTTTTAGGTTATGTAGCAGGAGGAACCGGCCAAACAGGAACAGAGATATTAGTACCTTTCACAGGTAAATTTTTTGACATGGGCATGTTTTACATACCTTTTATAGTTTTTATTATTTTGGGTACAGTCAATAGCGTAAACTTGACAGATGGATTGGATGGTCTTGCAGGAGGAATAACAATAGTGGTTTTAGGATTCTTTGCAGTCATTTGTTTAGCTGTAAGAAATCTAGGGCTCCTGGTATTCTGCGGTGCTTTCATTGGTGCCATATTGGGATTTTTAAGATTTAATTCTCACCCTGCTCAAGTCATAATGGGGGATACCGGATCCTTTGCTTTAGGTGGAGCTGTTGCATCCCTTGCAGTTATTATGAAGCTGCCACTTTTTTTAGCAATTGTTGGTGCAATCTATGTAGCTGAAGCTTTGTCCGATATAATTCAGGTTGTACATTTCAAGAGAACAGGTAAACGAGTATTTAAAATGGCTCCTTTGCACCATCATTTTGAACTATCAGGTTGGGCGGAAACAAAAGTCGTTTCTGTATTCATTATTACTGCAAT
>JAQUTA010000012.1:0-6862 GCA_028709965.1 Lutispora sp. | reverse complement strand
AGAATCTATTCATGTACTAGATGAACTGCATATTGAAATAATCGCGGGAGGGCACCCTATAGAAATTATTGATAGATGTGATTTTATCGTTATCAGTCCCGGGATCCCTACTGATATACCTATAGTAGAAGAAGCTCGAAAGCGTGGCAAAGAAGTTATTAGTGAGATTGAGCTTGGATATAGGATGACAAAAACTCCTATAGCTGCAATAACGGGTACAAATGGTAAGACTACTACGACTGCACTCTTGGGGAAAATAATGAATAAAAGCGGAAAAAAGACCTTTGTAACAGGGAATATAGGAAACCCAATTATTGCGGAAGTAAAAAATGCAGCACCGGAAGATTTATTTGTTTTGGAAGCCAGTAGTTTTCAATTAGAAACTACTGTTTGTTTCAGACCTAAAGTGAGTGCAATTTTAAATATCACACCTGACCATTTGAATAGGCATAAAACAATAGAAAAATATATAAATGCAAAGTCAAGGATCTTCGCAAATCAAAATGAAAAGGATTATACAATATTGAACTGGGACAGTTTGGAAACCAGGAATCTATCACATTTGATTAAAAGCAAAGTATTGTTTTTCAGCAGAAAGGAAACTCTCACGGAAGGGGCTTACGTGGAAGATGAGTATTTGACATTATGTTTTAATGGTAAAAAAGAGAAGGTTATAAATATAACGGATATATATATACCTGGTAAGCATAATCTGGAGAATGCTTTGGCAGCATCTTTAATGGCCTATTGTTTGGGTGCAGAAGCAGATATCATTAGAAATGCTTTGCAAGAATTTAGAGGTGTAGAGCATAGAATAGAATATGTGTGTGAAATTGATGGAGTAGTATACTATAACGATTCGAAAGGTACTAACTCAGACTCTTCTATTAAAGCATTAGAAACTATGACCAGACCCACGGTATTAATTGCAGGGGGTATGGATAAGGGGACAGATTTTGATGAATTTGTATCTTATTTCAATGGAAGAGTTAAGGCTTTAGTATTGCTTGGGGAGACAGCAAAAAAGATTGAGACAGAAGCTTATAAAGCAGGTTTTCATAACACGTATCAAGTTTCCAGCCTAGAAGAAGCAGTCATGAAAAGCAAAGAACTAGCAACAGCAGGAGATTGTATACTTTTATCTCCTGCATGCGCAAGCTGGGATATGTTTAAAAGCTATGAGCAAAGAGGTGAATTATTTAAAAGTATAGTAAGGAGATTAAGGGGGGCTGATTAATGCCTGCAAAAAGTAAAGGTAATATTGATTTTACTTTGCTGGTGACAGTTTTTATACTATTAGCAATAGGGATTACTATGGTATTTAGTGCGAGTTCCGCGTCCTCTTATTTAAAATACAACGACAGCTATTTATATTTGAAAAGCCAAGGATTATACGCAATAATAAGCATAATTGCAATGTTTTTTTTTAGCAGGCTTAACTATAAAATATTGGGCAAATATGCACTGCTTTTTGTAATAGTAAGCTTAGTTTTGCTTATTGCAATATTTATTCCAGGCTTTGGCTATGGAGCAAAAGGTGCTGTAAGATGGATCAAGATAGGGCCATGGACTATGCAGCCTTCAGAGCTTGCAAAAACTGCAATGATAATTTTTATGGCAAGAAGCCTAAGCAACAAAAGGGATAAGGTAAAACAGTTTTTCCAGGGAGTACTTCCTTACATACTTCTCATGGTAGTGTATTTTGCCTTAATAATACTTCAGCCAAATTTAAGCATGGCTGGAAGTATGCTTATCATTACTTTTGTTATGCTATTTGCCGCTGGAGCCAAAATCACCCATTTAGTTGGCTGGGTCGTTCCATTTTTTCCGGCTGTCATATATCTGGTAACAAAGGAAAGCTATAGACTCAACAGATGGCTCTCTTTTAGGGACCCCTGGGCAGATCCTCTAAATACAGGATACCAGGCTATTCAATCCCTTTTAGCTCTCGGTTCAGGAGGCTTATTCGGTTTGGGGCTTGGCAACAGCAGGCAGAAGTTTTTTTATATACCTGAAGCTCAAAATGATTTTATTTTTTCAATAATAGGTGAAGAATTAGGATTTGTTGGAGCTGCAACGGTTTTGTTCCTTTTCCTGTTTCTTATTTGGAGAGGTATCAGGATAGCTCTTCATGCCCCTGATATGTTTGGGTGTCTATTGGCTACAGGTATTACATGTATGATTGGTATTCAGGTGGCTATTAATATTGCAGTTGTAACAGTATCTATGCCTACCACCGGAGTTACTCTCCCATTGATAAGTTCTGGAGGTTCTTCTTTATTATTTGTTATGTCAAATATAGGAATTTTATTGAACATATCGCGAAGTGTTAAGGCTGAGGGGAGTTGAAGCAAATGAAGGTAATTATAGCAGGGGGAGGAACCGGTGGACATATCTATCCTGCAGTAGCAATCGCAAGAGGCATAATAGGAAAACATAAAGAAGCGGATATACTGTTTGTTGGAACTGAAAGAGGGATGGAAAATTCAATAATTCCGAGGGAGGGATTCTCTTTCAGAAAAATTAAAGTAAGAGGTTTTATGAGAAAGGTGACATTTCAAAATGTCATTGCAATTAAAGAAAACATGGTAAGTTTCATAGAATGCCGTAAGATAATAAAGAATTTTAAACCAGATATAGTAATAGGTACAGGGGGATATGTGTGCGGTACCATGCTTATGACAGCAGCATTGCTAGGGATACCTACTTTGATACATGAGCAAAATGCTTTTCCAGGAGTCACAAATAGAATATTATCAAGATTTGTAGATAAGATTGCACTAACTTTTTCTGAAGCATCAAGCTTTTTTTATCAGAAGAATAAAATAGTAGTTACAGGTAATCCATTAAGAAATGAAATAACTAAGATAAGCACAGAAGAGGGTAAGGAAACCTTAGGGTTTGATACACAAAAACCCCTTCTATTAATAATTGGAGGCAGCAGAGGAGCCAAAAGCATAAATGAAAACAGTATGTTGATTGCTGCAGACTGTGAAAAAAATAAGGAATATCAATTGCTGCATATGACAGGAGAAAGCCAATTTCAAAGCGTCATATCTATATATGAAAAAAATGGAGTCCCCTATGATTCTGCCCACTTAAAAGTTACCCCTTATATTCATAATGCACCGTACGCACTGGCAGGAGCCGATTTAATAATAAGCAGATGTGGAGCAGGGTTGATTTCAGAGATTACAGTGCTTGGCAAACCATCTATATTAATTCCGTACCCTTACGCAACAGACAATCATCAGGAATATAATGCTCGAGCACTAGAGAAATGCGGCGCAGCAAATGTTATACTAGAAAGAGACTTAAATAAATCTGTCTTATTATCTGAAGTAAAAAACCTCTTTGAACATAATAATCATATGAATAATATGTCTATTAATAGTAAAAAGTTAGGCAAACCAAATGCAACTTCTGATATTGTAGCAATGGTTGAAGCGTTACTAGAGTGACATGTTGCCTTGGTAACACCTTAGGAAGAATTGCATAATATGTTAGTATGATTAATATTAGCACTTCCTGGAGGTATTGGAATTATGAACAAATATGTTATAAACGGTGGCAACAGACTTGATGGGGAAGTAAAAGTAGAAGGTTCAAAGAATGCTGTGCTGCCCATTTTAGCAGCATCAATAATAAATGGGGGAGAATCTATAATCCATAATGTTCCCTCTCTAAAAGATGTAAATACCTTAGTTAATATGCTCAAAACAATTGGATGCACCTGTTCTATCGAAGGAAACACTATAGTAGTGAATTCTTCTGGAGATTTAGACATAAATATACCTGAGAAGCCCGTAAGAGAGATGCGTTCTTCAATTATACTAATGGGTGCAATGCTGGGGAGATTTAAGAAAGTAAAAATTAGCTTTCCTGGAGGTTGCGAAATTGGCTTAAGGCCAATAGATTTACATCTATCTGGATTAAAAATGCTTGGTGGAAAAATAACCGAGTCCCATGGATATATATTGTGTGAATGTGACAAATTATATGGAAATGAAATTCACTTGGATTACCCAAGTGTAGGTGCAACAGAGAATATTATGTTGGCAGCTGTTTCTGCAGAAGGAATAACAACAATTCAAAATGCTGCAAGAGAGCCTGAAATAGCAGACTTGCAGGAATTTTTAAACAAAATGGGTGCTAAAGTAACAGGAGGTGGAAGCAGCACCATAAGAATACAAGGTGTTAATCACTTCCAAAATCTTGAACATACCGTTATACCCGATAGAATAGTAGCAGGCACATATATGGTTGCAGCAGCTATTACCGGTGGGAGAGTTATACTAAAAGAGGTTATACCAGAACATATAAAGCCCATTATATCAAAGCTTGGTGAAAGCGGTTGCAAGATATATCGATATGATCAAGCTATAAGTATAAGCTGCGGCAAGAGACCTAATGCAGTAGATTTTGTAAAAACTATGCCATACCCTGGATTTCCAACAGATATGCAGGCTCAAATGATGGCACTTATGTGCAATGCAAGAGGAACAAGTATTTTCATTGAGACAATATTTGAAAACAGATATAAGCATGCTGAAGAACTTATAAAAATGGGCGCTGACATTAAGATTGAGGGAAGAGCGGCAATAGTTAAAGGTGTTAATAAGCTTATGGGCGCTCATGTAGTTTCTCGCGATTTGCGTGGAGGTGCGGCTTTGGTGCTAGCGGGTCTTGGAGCAGAAGGGGCTACGATTGTAGATAATGTGGATATTCATATAGATAGAGGATATGACAACTTGGACTTAAAGCTGAAGAGTCTTGGAGCAGATATTACGAAGGATGAATATTAATTGCAGCCAAGCTGCAAATCTATTTTTAACACTGAACTAACCCTTCCTAAGTCCCCCGCCTCTGTTAGCGGCGGGTATCAAAGGGCGGTTAAGTCCAGCATGGACTTGACTAACATTCAGCTTCGCTGAATGAAGTCTCGTTCAAGTAGTACAAGCCTTAGGGGTGAAATCATGAAATCATGGTTTAAAGTATTTGTATTGATTTTAATAATTGCAGCACTTATTGCTTTTTTATTATCATCAGATTTATTTAAAATCAAAAATATATATGTTACTGGAAACAAGACAGTACCAAAAGATGATATAATTAAAATATCTAATATACAATATAGCCAAAATATATTTAAATTAAATAGTAAAAAAATCATCAAAGGTATGTTTGAAAATCCAAAAATAAAAGCTGTAAGAATAAAGAGAGTATTGCCTTCTAGCATTGCTTTGGATATTATCGAAAGAGAAGGGGTAGCTTTGATACCTTATTTGGGCTCATTCATTAATATCGATGAAGAAACAATGATAATTGAAGTAATAAGCCTGGAAACAAATCTGAGCTTACCTAAAATATTAGGTATTACTTTTGATGATTTTAAGATAGGGGAAAAGTTAAAAATTCAAAATGAAGATCAAATGAACATGATAATGGATACTATGAAATATTTAAAAAATATAGAAATGATTGGAATGGTCGCAACAATTGATGCTTCAGATGCATCTAATATAATAATCACAACTAGGAATAATATACGTATTTTTTTAGGAAATAATAAGCTGGATTATAAGATCCGCATGGCAAAAACAATAGTAGAAGATCTTACTAAGGATAACGAAGTAGGAACCATTGACATGAGGCATGAGGGAAATCCAATTTTTAAGAGAGATTAACCAGGAGGTTTATCAATGAAAAATACAAAAATGCAATTAGCTATAGGAGTTGTATGCTTAGTGTTGGGCTTAATGATAGCTGTACAATTCAGAACTGTCAGGAATAATATAGGTCCTGTTACTGAGTATAGGGCTAGAGAATTAGCATCCCAATTAAAAAAGGTTAGCACCGAGAGAGATAACCTGGCAGCATTAAAAAATGAATACGAGAAAAAGGTGAGAGAGTATGAAAACGCAGAAACAGAAGGAAATAGCGCTGCTAAATTTTTGAGTGAGGAGTTAAATAAAGCCAGAGTCATTGCAGGACTTGTAGATGTGGAAGGACCAGGGATCACAATGTTAGTAGATGATTTAAAGTTTGCTGAGAATTATAAATATAATATTATTGATTACACTGATTTGCTAGAGCTTGTTAATGAGCTAAATGCGGCAGGTGTGGAAGCTGTTTCTATAAATGGGCAGAGAATAATATCCACTACAGAAATTAGGCAAGCAGGACTTCATATTAATATTAACACAGTGAAATTTGCACCGCCTTTTACTTTTAAGGCAATAGGCGATCCCAAAACCCTAGAAGCCGCTCTTCGAATGAGAGATGGAGTTGTTCAAAGGATTTCGGACAAAGGTATTGCCATATCTATAACTCAGGAACAGTCTATTGTTATCAAGAAATATGACGGTGTAATTGAGAAGAAGTACTCAAAAGTAGTAAAAGAAGGAGAAACCCATTAACATGAGAAAAGGATTATCCAATTACTATTTATTTGTTATAGCAGTGATTTTGGGCTTTATTTTGACTGTCCAGCTAAAATCAAATATATCCTCGCAAGGTATAATTACAATTCCTAAGCTGTTGGCTATGGAAAATGACTTAAGCAATGCGGAAGTAGAACTAAGTAATCTACAAAAATCCATCAGTGAATTGGAACACAAAGTCAAAGAGTATGAAGCCAGTTTAAATGAAAATGGCAGCATTTATAATTCTATGTTGGATGAGTGGAGTAAAATTAGAAATTATGCTGGATTAGAAAAAGTATCTGGTCCTGGCATTATAGTTACATTGAATGATAGCAGCGAAAACCTTGAGGGTATAGATAATCCAGAACTTTATATTATTCATGACATAGATGTCTTGGAAGTGGTTAATGAACTAAAAGCTGCTGGAGCAGAAGCAA
>JAQUTA010000104.1 GCA_028709965.1 Lutispora sp. | reverse complement strand
CAAAATCTCTTGGTGCAGACTTGGTGATAAATCCTAAGGATGTAGATCTAAAAGATGCAATACTTAAGTTTAACGATGAAGAATATGCAGATGCAGTTATTTGCTCAGTAGGCGGTAAAATACCATTTGCACAGGGCATGGAAGCAATGGCGGTAGGCGCAAGGCTCATACTGCTAGGCGGCACTTATCCTCCGACAAATGTAGAATTTGACCCCAATGTAGTGCATTACAAACAAACAAAAATAATAGGCTCAGTGAGCTATACTAATAAAGGTTTTACTAATTCCATAAAACTCATTGCAGATAAAAAGCTTTCTACAAAAGTATTACAAAGTGAGTTGATAGGTTTAGAACAATTAGAAAAGGCATTTGATGATGTACTTAATGCAAAAGGTTTAAGAAAATGTGTTCTATTTGATTAGAAGGAGAGATAAAAATGAATAGATTATATGATTACAATTATGTATGCATGGCAGAATCCCTGGAAGCAGAAAAATTTGTTATCGCAACATTTTTAGCAAGAGCATCAGCTTCTACAGATTTGATCGCAAGAGCAGCGGGTATGGCCATTGAACAAACCACAGGTACTTGGCTCGATGTACCGGGAGAAACTCCTGAATTAGTAGAAAAACACGTTGCAAGAGTAATAGGTGTTTATGAAGTGCCTGATAGAACAAAGCCCTGGCAGCTTAATAAAGATGATGAAAGGGCATTCATCATGAGATTGGCATTTCCTTGGGATAACTTCGGTCCTGATTTTGCACAAATGTTTTCTGCTATACCTGGAAATATTGCAGGAGGAAATGTAAAGTTATTGGATATTGAAATGCCTCAATCCTTTGTAGCTGATTTTAAGGGACCTAAATTTGGCGTAAAAGGAATTAGGGACTTATTAGGAGTGTACGATAGACCCCTTGTAAATAACATGATTAAACCATGCGCAGGCTGCCCAGCGGAAGAAGGAGCGAAGTTTTTATATGAAGCAGCTGTAGGCGGAGTCGATATAATAAAGGATGACGAATTAGTAGCTGCAAACAGACATTTTTCTCCCCTTGAAAAGAGAGTGGAACTTTATATGAAGGTCCTTGAGAGAGTTGAAAAAGAAACAGGAGAGAAAAAATTATTCACATTCAATATTACAGATAGGGCAGACAAAATAAGAGATAATGCAATAAAAGCTATAAAAGCAGGAGCTAACGCTCTCATGGTAAACACCTTTGCGGTTGGTCTACCTATTGTAAGAATGCTGACTGAAGACCCTGAGATAAACGTACCCATACTAGGGCATGCAACAGCTTCAGGAGGAATTACTGACTCACCTTATTATGGAATGAGTATTGAATTATATAATGCAAAATTACAAAGGCTTGCAGGTTGCGATATAATCAATGATTGCGTACCTTATGGTAAGCTGCCTATGCTGAAAAATAAATATGTAAGAATATATGAAATGTGTATGGCGAAGTTTTATCACCTAAACGATACTTTTGTAAATGTTGTTGCAGGTGCACATCCAGGTATGGTGCCACAACTTATGGAGGACTTGGGAACAGATATCATAGTCGGAGCCGGTGGTGCAGTACATGGACATCCTATGGGCGCTATTGCAGGAGGCAAAGCCTTCAGACAAGCTATAGATGCTACCATGAAGAACATCCCCTTGAGGGAATATGCAGAAACTCATAAAGAACTAAAAGCAGCTTTAGGTGCTTGGGGCGTTTATGGAGAAGAAAAGAATCTATTTTCTAGAGTCCTTGACCAAACTGATAAGTACTAAGGAATAGCAATAAGATTCAATGAAGAAAGCTATCATAATTTGATAGCTTTCTAAGCTTTTTAGAGTTTTATTTAATATGTAAAAATTAAACTTAGCAATATAATCATCACTATATACAACAATATATTAATGAATATTTTGTTAAAAGGCTCCTCGAGTAACAAAAATATTTTTTTATTTTACTAAAGTTACCCGCATTATATCAACATTTATAAAAGCCTTATTTCGAATATTTTAATAATTGCAACAGTACCTATAGATTTGGTATTAAACTTGCAACGATAATAAGAAAACTTGAAGGAAGGAGGGATATATTATGTTGGTGCCATTGAATCCAATTTTATATAAAGCAAACAAAGACAATTACGCTGTAATTGCAGTAAATGTATTTAACCTTGAAACAATACGGGCTGCTGTGGAAGCTGCATGGGAAGAAAAGTCTCCTATAATACTAAATTTCGGAGAACTTCTTGGAGATATTACAGACATCTACGATTTTGCAGATATTGTAAAGATTGTAGCATCAAAATATGATATTCCAGTTTGCACTAATTTGGATCACAGCCTAAAATACGAAGAAAGCATTAAAGCTATAAGAGCTGGTTTTACTTCAATTATGGTAGATCGTTCATCTCAGCCATATGACATTAATGTACAAGAAACACAGGAACTGGTTAAAATTGCTCATTCTGTTGGGGTATCCGTAGAAGCCGAATTGGGTCATGTAGGATTGGGTGAGGAGTACGAAGGAGAAAACAAAGATAGCCTAACGGATCCAGAACTTGCCGCATATTTTGTAGAAAGGACAAAAATAGATGCTTTAGCCGTGGCAATCGGAACCGCCCATGGTCTATATAAAGGAACACCTAATATAGATTTTGATAGATTAGTTCAAATAAAAAAAATGGTAAAGATTCCTTTGGTATTGCACGGTGGTTCTATGACAGGAGACCAACAACTCAGAAAAGCTTGTGAATTAGGAATCACCAAAATTAACATTGGCACTGATGTAGATATTGCGGCTATGAAGGGTTTTAATTCCCAAAACATAAAACCCGGCTGGGAGTTCTCCAAAAGAACAGATTTAGCTAGACAAGAGATGAAGAATAAAATTAGGCATTATATAAGAATTTTTGGTTCTGATAACAGAGCATAAATGACAGTAACTAGTAGCAAGGAGAGTCTTTAATGAAATTAATTGAATTGATTAATGAAAAATTAATATTAGTGGGCTTAGAAGAACGAGATAATCACGATGCTATAAAAGTATTAGGCAACAGGCTGCTTACAGAAGGCTATGTCAAAGACACATTCATAGATGCGGCTATCCAGAGAGAAAAAGAGTATCCTACGGGAATACAAGGCGTGGAAATCAATATTGCTATACCCCACACAGAAAACACTCACGTGATAAATCCGGGTGTAGCTATTGGAGTTTTAAAGGAAGAAGTTCTATTCAATAAAATGGATAATCCTGATGAAAGGATTAAGGTTAAGATTATATTTTTGCTTGCCATTAAGATGCCGGAGCTTCATTTAGAAGCTTTAAAAGAAATAATGAACATAGTTCAGGATGCGGAAATGATTAAGGCTATATGTGTTGGTAAGGATTCTAAGGAAATAATAAATATTATAGGAAGGGAGGACAAATAAAATTATGGCTAAGTATAATATTTGTGTTGTATGCGGTTCCGGAATGGCTACTTCAGTTTTGATTTCCCAGCAACTAAAGGATTTACTAAAGCAGAGAAATATTGATGCAAACATTACTACTACCAAGGTGTCTGATTTAGGCGCTGTTTCACATTATAATGTTATTGTAACATCAACATTATTGCCTAATAATTTGGATGTGCCGGTTATAAGGACAATGTCATTTTTAACAGGTTTAGGAATGGACAAGGACGTAGATAAAATCGTTAATATACTTCAAGGTAATAAATAAAATTAAAAAAATGTAATGTTTGGGGGTATTATACTGTGAAGTTTTTTGATTGGATAAATAGTTTAGGCCCTACGGCTATGTTACCTATTATTATGTTTATAATTGCGATGGCCTTTAGAGTAAAAACTGGTCAAGCATTAAAATCGGCAATACGAGTAGGCATAGGTATTTTTGGTCTTAATATGATGATCGGCGTTGCTGTAAGCAATATTATGCCTGTAGCTACAGCTTTGGCGGAAAGAACTGGGGTAAATCTTCCTATAGTAGATGGTGGTGTGGGAGTTGAGATTCTAGCAGCTTTTAATTTTAAATACGCAGGTTTGATGATTCCTTTAGGTATTTTACTCAATATTATAATGCTGGCATTGCGATGGACAAAAACTGTTAATGTAGATGTATGGAATTTTTGGTCTTGGCTTTTGTCGGCACAATTTGTATATCTTGTGACCCATAGTTATTTATGGGCATGGGTTGCCTTTTTTGTCACAGGTGTTATCGCCCTTGTATTAGGTGACAAACAAGCTCCTAAAATACAAGAAGCTTATGGTATAGATGGCATATCCTTTTGTCATCCTTTCTCAACAGTATATGCTTTTCCTGCTCCTTTTTTTAATAAAATATTCAATGCTATTGGATTGGATAAAGTAAAAGCTGATCCTATGTCTATACAAGCTAAGCTAGGTGCATTCGGGGACACTACTGTTATTGGTGCTATTATTGGCTTTATATTGACTTTAATTTCCGGCCTTGGAATCGGTGTAGCTCTTCAAACAGCGGTCGCTTTCGGAGCAATTATTATATTATTCCCACAAGTAATAGGTTACTTGGTAGAAGGCCTTATACCGATATCAAATGCAGCAAGAAGCTTGTTGCAGAAAAAATACGGTGACAAAGAATATTATATTGGACTTGACTGTGCCATAGGTGTAGGACAGCCTGCAAATATAGTGGCCAATGTTCTTATGATTCCTTTGATATTCGTTCTTGCAGCTATATTACCTGGAGTAAAGATGTTGCCGGCCGGCAGCATAGCTGTAGGTGCAGGCTTCATGCTTTCAGGTGCGATGGCTTTCTTTGATAACAATATATTGAAGGGTTTGATCTATCTAATAATCATATATATTCCTGCTTTATACGGTGCAACATGGGCAGCTTCATTATATACAGAGGCCTATGTAGCTGGCGGAGGGGTCCTAGAAGCGGGCAGTACTTTGATAACATGCGGTGCTCCTTATCTATGGTCCGTATTGATGGCTTGGATAGCAAGCCTATTTGTATAGCAGTTAACATTATTTACAAGGGGTAGATTTACAACCTGCCCCTTAATTAACTAAATTTGTACAACAAAGTTGTTAAGATAGAAGCGGAGGGTTTATTTTGCTATTAAAACATGTGCTTGAAGTTTATGAAGTATTGGATAGTCCTCAAGTTACCGGTTCAGCGGTTCAAAAAATGTTTTTTAACAGGGGATGTAAAGATGTAGAAATAAAAAAAGTATCAGGTGAAAAATGTAATGTTGAGTTTATCAAGGTATTTTTCTCCGGTAAAAATGGTAAATCAAAAAATGGAAGCGCTCCTACTATAGGACTATTGGGTCAACTAGGTGGTATTGGCTGCTATCCTGTAAAAAACGGTTTTGTTTCCGATGGAGACGGTGCATTAGTGGTATTAGCCTGTGGACTCAAATTAGCTGACATGGTCAATAATGGTTCTATGCTTGATGGAGATGTTATAATAACCACTCATGTATGTACCAAAACGCCTATAAAACCTAGAAAGTTAGTACCTTTTCTCGACTTACCCCTTCCAATGGATATTATGGTTAAGAGCCTTGTAGATCCCAGAGCGGAGGCAATATTATCTGTAGATACTACAAAAGGCAACAGGATTATCAATCAAAGGGGTTTTGCTATTACCCCTACAGTAAAGGAAGGCTATATCTTAAAGGTGAGTGATGACTTGATAGATATTATGTCAACTGTAACAGGCCTACTACCTTCTGTAATGGCAATTACAACTCAAGACATTACAACCTATAAAAATAATATATATCACATAAATAGCATCATGCAACCGGCTATCGCAACTAATTCACCGGTTGTAGGGGTTGCAATTACCGCCCAAATCCCTGTAGCTGGCACTGCCACAGGAGCAACTCATTTTATGGACATAGAAGCCACAGCTAGATTTTGTCTTGAAGTGGCAAAATATTATGGCTTGGAAGAATGTAAGTTTTATGATAGTGAAGAGTTTGAGAAAATGGTTTCAATATATGGTTCAATGAGTCATTTGCAGAAACAATCAGCGGTGTTGAAAGGATAGTGACAAGTAAGGATATTGAAGGCCCAAACCTAGCAGCAGTTTTTGAGTCTTATGATAGACCAGTCCTTGTGGAAGAAGGTGGGAAAGTCGAATTTCTAGCTGATGCATTGGCAATAGTTGTGGCAAAGGACGAAGAAACTGCAGAAAAAGCTATAGAAAAAATTATCGTCGAATATGATTCTTTGCCTGGCATTTTTACACTGGAAGAATCTATGGATAAAAATGAACCATGCTTTGTAAGTGAAATAAAAAAAGGTGACTTGGGAGAAGGCTTTGAAAAAGCTAGTGTAATTGTAGAAAATGAATGTGTCTTCCCCTATGTAGAGCATTCTTATATAGAACCTGAAGCAGGCTATTCTTTTATAGATAGTCAAGGGGTCATCAACGTATGCTATGGCTCACAAAATTTATCAAGGCATCATAGAATGGTTTGTAAAGCTTTGGATTTACCATTCCATAAGGTAAGGTTATATTCACCTTATATAGGAGGAGCCTTTGGTGGAAAGCACAGCAACTCTGTTCAGGTATACCTTGCTTTACTAGCCCATGTAGTAAAAAAACCTGTAAAAATGGTATGGACCAGAGAAGAAGCATTTTTTCCAGGTTGCAAAGGACATAAATTAAAAACAAAGGCAAAAATGGGTTTGAATGAAGACGGGAAAATAGTTGCTTTGGATGTAGAAATACTGTCTGAATCATATATAGGCTATGCCGAAAAAACCATGGCCTTTGCCACTCGATATGCATTTGGTCCCTATTGGATAGATAACATGAACATTCAAGGCAAAATATATAAAACAAATAATGCAGAAGTAGGTGCATTCAGGGGTTTTGGCGCTTCAGAGTCTGCATTTATGATAGAGACACTTATTGAAAAAGCAGCTAAAAAGATGAATATAGGATTAGAGCATATTAGAAAAATCAATATTATAAAGGAAAGCCAATTAGAAAGTCACTTCCCGGGAGCTCCTTGGAAATTGCTTTCTGAAAATATATCTATAGAGGAAACTCTCAATAAAGCTCTTGAAGTTATGGGTCCTAAGCCTAAAGCAGAAAAAGGCAAAAAAATGGGGTCATGTATTTCTTGCTTTAAATGTGGAGAAAACAAAGGATTGTGTATATTAGAAGATGATTTTGAAGATTTAAGACAACTATGGATTGAATCGGATGTAATCATATATTCCACTCCCGTATATCATCTTTCAGTGCCCGCTCAACTAAAGTGTTTTATTGATAGACTAGGTAATTCATTTTATGGACATTATAAGGTGGCATCAGTGAGGCATATGAAGACTATAGGAGTTTTATGCCAAGGGATGCATTTTTTTGGTGGCCAGGAGCTTGCTACTAGCTATCTGATACAGCATGC
>JAQUTA010000103.1:6398-7570 GCA_028709965.1 Lutispora sp. | reverse complement strand
GATCAGATAGAAGCTTTTTCCGGAAACTTATGTCTATAATGGAAACCAATGATATCGCCATAGAGCATATGCCCTCCAGTATTGACTCTGTATCACTGATAATTTCTGATTTGGAACTGAACTCCAAATTGGAAAAGGTAATGGAGGAAATACGCATTTATTGCAGTCCTGACTCCATCACCTGCTATCCCAATATGGCCCTTGTAGCTGTAGTTGGAAGAGGTATGATAAAGACAAAGGGAATATCCTCCAGAGTTTTTACTGCTTTGGCAAAAGAGGGCATCAATATTCGCATGATTACTCAAGGCTCCAGCGAGCTTAATATAATAATAGGCATAGAAAATGCGGATTTTGAAAAAGCAATTGCTGCAATATATGGAGCTTTTTAGCACTGAACTATGCTACCCAACTGGAGCAGTCTTGCTGCTCCAGTTTGCTATTATTTTCGCCGGTAGCAGCCACGCAAGAGATTGATACTTCATAGGCTGTTCTTTTCAAAGTTTCACCCGATTCCAAGGTCTTTTCATAGCTGCGGCTCTGCAGTCTGCCTACCACAACTATCCTCTCCCCTGCCTGCAAATCTGCAGAATATCTTGCATTCCTGCCCCAAAGGATTATGGGTATGTAATCTGCCTTATTGTAGTTTCGGTTAACGCCCAGCATAATATCTGATATTTCTCTGCCCGAGGGGGTAGATCTATATCCAGGTGCTTTGCAGATATAGCCGTCAAGCAAAATCATGTTTTCATACCTAATGGATTCATCCTGCTCCAATATTACTGCATCCTTTGCAAACACAGTAAGAATCAGCTTCATTTTGCCTGCCTCATTCACATGATTATAGGATCTAAACTGTCCTGTCAAGGATATGCCCTGCCCAATTGAAAGGCTGCCCATATCAAGCATTCTTTCAGATATTGTAACAGGTAGAACGTCTTCTACCCCGCTGTGTCTTGGTATAGCCACCATAAGGTTGTAGAAGTTTTCTCCCATAATAGTATGGCTGAGCTCAGGCAGGCCTTTTATTATTCCGCATATGAGCACGATATTCTTTTGAATGAATTCATTGTACTCAAGCTTATTTGCAATTGCATTAAAGTAGTTATGTATCACCTGTTTAAGTGTTTCTAAGCTAAATTGTTTTTTCATTTACATTCATCCTTTCATCATTT
>JAQUTA010000103.1:0-6298 GCA_028709965.1 Lutispora sp. | reverse complement strand
TTAAATTTCCTTTGTTAATGTATATGATTATAGCTGCTGCAAAAAAGCATCTGCCCCATTTTTCATGCAATAATTAGATTTAAATAGCCTCGCATAAAAATGCGTTGACAAATACGAATAAAAAGCATACTATATCAATAATGGATGTATCAATTATTGATATAGTATTTTTAGGGGGGAATGCCGTGGCTAGGGAACAATTAAAAACTTTAACGGAACAAATGTATTACATATTATTGAGTTTAATAAGCCCTAATCATGGCTATGGTATCATGCAGGAGGTTGACAGGCGTACTCAGGGCAGAGTAAAGATAGGTGCAGGTACTTTATATAATCTTTTATCCAGATTTGAAGAGGAGTATATTATAGAGCAAATCTCGGAGGAAGACAGAAGGAAAACATATGTTATAACCCAAAAAGGTTTAGACATTTTAAAGGAAGAGTACCAGAGGTTAATACAATTAGTTTCAGATGGCAGGTGCTTTTTGGAAGGGGGAAAACAAGATGCGTAAAACCAAAAGAGTGTTTTGGGGATTTTTACCCCTTGACTACAAGGCTATAGAAACATATTTAGAGGAAATGGCCGAAAAAGGGTGGATGCTTGAGAAGGTTGGTGCATGGGCTGCTAAGTTTAGAGCTATTGAACCCCAAAAACTAAAATTCTATATAGATGTTTTTAAAGAAGGGGGACCTTTCGCTCCAGAAAATACTAAAGAGGCAGAAGAGTACAGAAATCTATGCCTGGAGTCTGGATGGAGCTTTATAACATCCCGGGATTATTTACAGTTTTTCTATGCCGAGGGAGATGATAACCTAACTTCTATTCAGACAGACGAGGTCTTGGAACAAAAAATTGTGGAGTCTACCCTTTGGAGAGGGCAGCTCATAAGTGTAATCATTTGTACCATTTTTGCAATTAAAGCTATGTCTTTATATTTTCCGCCAAGGTATAAATTTTTGTTGAGTTTTGTAGGTGTGGCCGGCATGCTTTTGTTTCCCTTACTATTCATAAGTGTGATTTTACCGGCTGCCTATGACTTGATTCGAACACTAAGGGCCAGGCGCAATATCAACAGGGGGCTACCTATAGAAAAGCCTACTTTGGAAGGTGCCAGAAAGCGCATGATGGCATTACACGGTCCAACATTTGTAATTGGCGTTATCATTGCGTTGGCAATTATAACAGATTCATTTTTTAGACCTCAGGTTGTAGCAATGTCTTTAGCAGGTCCAATTATAGGCATGGTTATAGGATTAATTCTTAGATATATAATAAAGAGAAAGGCTACAGACAAAAAAGACAGCGTATTGTATGTGACTTTTGCCATATTAGGTGTATTGTTTTTTTCTGCTATTGCAAATCCTTTGCTTAGTGGCATTGGTGTGGGCTCTAGCTACAAGAGAGATATTATCCCGGAGGGATACCCTGCAATTACAATGTCAGATCTCTTGGAAGGCTCACAGCAGGGCACATCGGTGTACAGTGAATTTAACGCCGGTATGAGCCCTATTATCCCCAAACATTATAGTTACTTAGAAACTTGGGATGTTAACGGGACCAATGAGAACATACGCGTTAAATATTACAAAACTATACATCCCCGCTTTGCCGAGATTATATTTAACGGTATAACTGCGGAACTAAGAGAGGGCATAAAGTGGAAAGATATGATCTTATTTAGAAAAACTATTATCTCAGATGATGAAATGAAAAATTTATGGAATGTAAATAATCTTGCGCTGACAGAAGCCAGGGATGAAATTATAATTCAAAAAGGGAATATAGTAGTGCATTTGTCCGGTAATATAGATTTTGAAAATAGGCATGTAAGAGAATTGATTATCGATAATTTTCTATCTTTAGTAGAAACCAATATCGGGGAAATTTGATGGAGTAAAGACAAATTGCAAATCGCCTAATAGGTGTATAATTGACATGGGCATTATATTGCGACACACTGGTAAAGTTATTGGGTAAGGATTGCCAGTGAATATTATACAGCAGCAAAAGTTCCAAAACCAGGACTTCTAAACTCATTGCGGCAGCATCAAAACTCGCTTCGCTCAAACAGTTGATGCTGCTTATCCTCCATTTCGTTAAGAAGTTCTATGGTTTTTCCACAAGGCTGCTTTAATAATATTTCACTGACATCCTTCATGAAGCGCTTATAGAAGCAGATGCACCAAGGGGGATATCCAGCATTATAATCCTTTCCGTGTTTTTCAGTGTTAATTCCGTGTCTTTCAGTGGTTTCCGCCTTCTCTTTATGTCGCATTCTATATTAATTATGCACTAGATAAACAGAGCTTTTGATGTAGTATATAACTATGGACACAAAATAAGGTTTTCTATAAACTAATAATCAGGAGAGGAAGTAAACATAAAAGTTTATAATGTTTTTATAGAGTTTTATAAGTTTTACGTAATGGTGTCTCAATGAGTAAGCGTAACAAATATGGCAAAACCTTTAACTGCAGCGTTTTAGATTACAATAAATTGAGAACTTTTTTGAGGTATGCTTTTTTGTATGGCTGCTATACCAAGGATGACTTCGTAGAAAGGCTGGATTATAGCCAAAGCTTGGTAGACAAAGACTATAAGCGTTTATTAGCCATTATTGGGACCAAGCATTTTAAAAAGAAAACTCCCAAGCAGACCCGGTTTAGAATGAATTATAATTATTATCAAAATACAGAGAACTATTTGGTAAAGTCCTACTTTGCTAAGTCCTCCACAAAGCTTCAGCTGTCTCTTTATTTTATGATTCTCCAAGTTTTGAAAAGAGAAATGGATGTAAGCGAAATAAGTGGTAAAATTCCAACCTTGTCAGATGATTTTAATATAAAGACTCTAACCAGGCAGCTTGACAAAATGGCGGATTGGGATCTTATTGAAAAGGTGCAGCATAAAAGAAATAGAAAGCTGTATTATCGGCCTAAAAAAGACTTTTTCGAAACATTTACAGATGATGAGTTAAATCAACTAAAAACAGCTGTAGAATTCTTTTGTAATATTGAATTTCCTTCCATTCCAGGCTATTACCTAAGGGATACTATAGAAAAATACATGAAATACTACAGAAAAAAAGAGCCCTCATCTAAAAAGCTATTTCTCTATAGATTCAAAAACTTCCATACCATACTTGAGGAAGATATGGCGTGGCGATTGTTGTACTGCATAAATAGAAAGAGAAAAATAAAAATCCAATATGGCTTCAAGGATGGTATAGGCAATAAGGTTATTTTACCTGCTAAGCTTATAATTGATATACAGTATGGAAGGTGGTATTTGATAGGAAGTACAGATACACATTTCATAAATATATTCAGGCTTGATAAAATCTTGGATTTTGAAATCCTGAAAGCTAGCTGTGATATAGCAGGCAGCAAAGGACAATTGGACAGTTCCTTTCAGCACAGTTGGTGTATTGGTACGCTAAGAAAAGACAACGTTCCTGCAATAATTACCATAAGATTTAGTGTTTCTCCTAATCAAGCCTTATCCTTTTTGCTGAACAAAGTAAAAAGAGAGGGCAAATGGGGTACCATAACAGATATTTCAGACAAAAGCTTTATTTATACTATTAGCATTAATGATGCTTCTGAGATTAAGCCTTGGATACGAAGCTTCGGTGCTTATGCGGAGGTTATTCATAGCACAAACTGTGATTTGAGAAAAGAATTATCTAGCGAATGGAGTGAAATGCTTGAAAGCTATGGAGTTATTTCTTGAAGGCAAAAATAAGAACTATACAATGATGCTGGAATTAATAAACCAGCTTTATTTTCATAAAAAGACTATATCACGGTATGAGATTAATGATATGGTTGAGAAATATGGGATTTCCTCTGAATTCAACTTCTCTCAGTCTTTAATGAACGAAAATGAACCTTATAATCTATATTTGTTGGATAAAAATGCTGATAGCAGCTTTTCCTTACAAATAGAAAGCGGTGCTCCCATTCAGCCCTATAAAATTGAAAAGCAGTGGCTGAAGCACATACTGAAGAATGAAAAGCTGAAGCTATTTCTCAATGATTCCACCATTAAGAAGCTTGAAGCACAACTTGTAAATTATGAGGATATAATATCTGATGATGCTTTAACCATAAATAGACCCTGCACTCAGCTTCAGAAGGTGGAAGAACCCTTAAGCACCAACTTCAAGATGTTAGTTAGGGCTATCCTTGAGAATAAAGGCATAGAGTATTCCTATATAACTAGAGACCATACATTGCTTGAGAATTGCATGGGCGTACCCTACAGGATGGAATACTCCATGAAGGAAGATTGCTTCTATCTAATCTCCTACTCTTTGGAGGGCAAAAGACCAATAAAAAGCCTGCTCCATGGCTTTAAGAATATTAAACTGATACATTTAGATGGGAAATATGATATATCTTTTGACGAAATCCAAAAATCCATTGATGATAAAAAAGCTAAAGAGCCTATCATAATAAGCATCAAGGATATTAATAATGCTTTGGAGAGAGCTTTATTTCAGTTCTCCTGCTTTGAGAGAGAGCTTAATTATATTGAAGAAAAGGATACTTATTCATTATCAATTTTTTATTATGAATTCGAAAGGGAAGAAGTTATATCCCGTATCTTTTCATTGGGAAAACATGCAATTGTTACTGAGCCTTCAGATATAAGAACTGAGATGATGAAACGGTTAAACCAGCTAAATGAGAGGTATTCAAGTATTTCTTGAGGTTAAGTAAAAAGCGGCGAATTAATCCGCCGCTATTTTACTTAACCATTGCTCACATGCTTCTGCAAGCTTGAGCAAATATTCGATACAACTCATATCATCCTTACCAAGCTTGCCATCTTTATCAAGCATCTGCTTCCTCAAAAGGTCCAAGTCAGCAACCTCTACCTTTATTCTTTGCCCCAAAGATGTATCCTCCCAATGCATGCACTTATTTCTTATTTTATGTATTTCCTCTAATTTATTTTTGAACTTGAGGTTATACACTGTAATGATTGGGTCAAATTGCATGGTATTTGGAAAGTTTTTTTGAACATAAAAGAAGTAATTATTCAAAATAGTTTTAAAGTCACCTATCATCATCTTGTTTAGCATATCATCTTCGGTTTTGTTATGCTTGCCCGGCTTCCTGATCTCAAAATCTGGCCGCAAATACTGTATGGCACTTAAGAGGGGCTTTTGCACCGTTCTTTTTATAATGGCTTCAAAGGCTGTACAGTATGGGTTGCAGGAAGGGGATTGGTCAAATCCTGTATCTCTATAGACATGGCTCAAAAGCTCTGCTTGTACAATTTGCTTCCTTATGTCAGTGTCTAATTTGCTCCAAACAGATTGAACCGACAGGCCGTCTAAGAGCTGGCATTGCTCCATATCTAGCCCGTATTTCTCAAATTGCTCTTTGAAATTATTGCTAATATATTGGTTATAATCCTCTCTTTCTTCAAATTCCATAGAGCTGATTTTTTTATCCGATGATAAATTGTCGAGCATCACTTTCTTAGCATTATCATAGGATTTCCATAGTTCCTCAAGAGATGCTCTCATAATATTATTAGAAATCTTATAATTATCTATTATTGCTTCTATATCCTGGTTATCTTTTTGTATTACAGCGGCTTTTGTCACATAATACATAAAAGCTTCCGATACAAAAGTACCATCTTCATTAAGAAGCTTCATATCTAAAGAAGAAGACCTTGCGACTTCTTGCAATGACTCCTTCAAATCAGAAATGTCTTCACCACATGCTATATGCTTCAGCAGTCTCTGCTCTTCATAGGTTATGGACTTCCAATAAGATTGGAATATATGTTCACAGCGTTCTTTAACCTTACTAATATATTCGGCTTCAGACTCCTTATCCAACTCTATATTTGCATGCTTATAATCCATGAGAATCTCCACAGCAACCTTCAAAATGCCAGGGATCCTTCCGCCCGCCTTGGTAATAAGCAAGTCCTCATAATTGCTTATTTTGTACTGATACTCAGATATGCTCCTTAATATATATTTCTTTATATCTATGTCTTCTAGCAGCTCCAGCTTAATTGGGTTATTGAATATACCCGGAAGTCCTGAAACTGTACATTCCTCAGAAATTGCCTCAATGCTTTTTTTGCTGGTCACAATATATCTGACCTTTATCCTATTGTTATTTGCCAGATTTCTCAGGTATTTGAAATTTTCTATGGCATCTTCTTTTTTACCTTCGTTTATACATTTAGTCATCCTGTCAAAATCATCAATTACTAGTACAGTGTATATACCATGTCTTGTCAGACTGCGAAAAGCATCATTTAAAG
>JAQUTA010000102.1 GCA_028709965.1 Lutispora sp. | reverse complement strand
GAATATAGAAATCGTAGATCAGCCCAGAGTGATACTGCCAGACGATGAGTATTTTAATATCGCGGATTATACTAAGAAAGTATTCAATATGTTCGGTGGAGCAGAAGAAATTGTTAAAATAAGTTTTCACAATTCCCTTGTCAATGCAGTTATTGACCGTTTTGGCAAGGATATAACCTTGGAGAAGGTTGATGAAAACAACTTTGCTGTGAGAATAAATGTAGCTATAAGCTCAACTTTCTTTGCCTGGATATTTCAATTCGGCAGCAAAGTAAAAATACTTTCGTCGGAGGATGTTATTAAAAAGTATAAGTGTCATTTGCAGGATACTATTGAGCAATATGAATAAAATTTGGTTAGTGATCGAAAAGACATTATTAGGAGGCACATCATATCAAGCTGTAATAGAAATGAGGGGTTCAAGATGTTGGATTATATACTTACTTACACCAAAACGAGATTCTATCCTTTGGAGCCGGTTAAGACAGATATAAAAATAGAGGATATAGCGCACTCGTTGTCTCTAATGACCAGGGCTAACGGGCACTTTAAGCATTTTTATTCAGTTGCACAGCATTCAGTTAATTGTTATAAAGAAGCCAAAAGTCGAGGCTATTCAGAAAGAGTTCAGCTTGGCTGTCTTTTGCATGATGCAAGCGAAAGCTATATATCAGATTTAACAAGACCGGTAAAGCGGAACTTATCTGAGTATTTTATTATTGAAGAAAAACTTCAGGGTACAATCTATGAATGGTTTGGAATCGGTGATTTGTCTGATGAAGAATATAAGCTGATAAAAGATGTTGATGATAGCTTGCTTTACTTCGAGTTTCAAGCGCTAATGAATATTAGCATATATGATAGGGCACCAAAAATATCTATGGAGCATGATTTTTTTCTAAGGGATTTCAAAAGCATTGAACAAGAATTTATTTCTATTTTCAATAGATTAACAGGTACGAATAAAAGTTATAGATGCGTTGGAATAGATGGTTGCAAGGGCAAGTGGGTTGCTGTTTGCATAACTGAAAATAGCTTTGAGGTTGAAAAATTTAATACTATAAATGATATATGCAAACGATACTCCAATGCTGACAGCTTGATAATTGATATTCCAATAGGCCTTCCTGAAACAAGAAGTGATGCGCGTCCTGATCTCCTTGTCAAGAAAGAACTTGGCAAAAAAGGCTCAAGCATATTTGAGGTGCCTTGCAGACAGGCTGTATATGCACAAGGAAAAGACGAAGCAATAGAGTGTAATGTTTCTGTTTTAGGAAAGAAGTTAAATCCATTTTCGTTAGGAATAACTAAAGCAATAAAGCAAGTAGATGAATTTTTGCAGAATAATCCTCACTGGAAAAATAGACTTGTTGAAAGCCATCCTGAATTTTGCTTTTCAAAGCTTAATGAAAATCGGCCTGTGCTTGAAGACAAGACGACCAATGAAGGACAGCAGAAGCGCCTCGAAATCCTACGAAGATATTATCCTGATGCTAACCAGGTTATAGAAAAGTTTTTGGCTGATGTTCCATATCGTAAAAAAATTGATGATGTTATTGACGCGCTGTGCCTGGCTGTGACCGGAAAAATAATTCTTGAAAATGGGCTTAAAACTATTCCGGAAAAGCCAATGATGGATGATAAGGAAATATTGATGCAGATGGTTTATGCTGAGTTGTGATATGGTTTAGAAATTAATCAAAAATAAAATGTGACCATATAGTAAATAGTTGTATTTACCAATGGACTGTTTTTATTTCAAAATCTTCCCTGTATGTTTATTACAGGGGGTTGAGACATGGACTATAAGGCTATCGGAGAAAGAATAAAACAAGAACGAAATAAAATGGGACTTACACAGTTTCAACTTGCTGAAAAAGTTGATATATCTCCACAATACGAAGGCAAAATAGAGCGAGGAGAAAAGCGATTTTCATTCGAGACTTTTTTAAATCTATCGATTGCTTTAAATACAACTCTTGATTATCTTGCGTTCGGCCATAGAGATAGTGCTAAAAGTCCTGAAAGGTTAGAAATGGAGCTATTAGCCAATAAATTATCGGAAGGACAAATAAGTTTGCTAAACGATATTATTCGAGCCATGTTAGTTCACAAAAACAGAGGTTGAAATAAGGGTAGAACACACAACGGTAGGTAGTCTACCCTTATTTTATATATACAATGAGTACCATTAGTAATGATTGATATTTACTCAAAGGGAATTTAAGTATAAAATATAAAGTAAATGCTAAAACATGGAAAAAGTTATTGTAATGTTTTTGATAAATAAAGTAAAATAATGTAAATAGATAGATGGAATAGGTAAGTGTGGTGATCTTTTTGTATGAGAAATGCTTTATATAAGAATATTTCTATTTGTATGGGGCTTGGGGGACTGTTAATAAGTTCTATTGTTTGCTTTGTCTATTACAGCATACAACCAACCTTCTATAACTATTTTTGGATAAGTGTTATTGTATTTTCAACTGTTATTAGTGTATTCTGCGGCCTATGGATAAAAAACATAATATATTATGCCTATAAAGACCCACTCACGGATCTTTTTAACCGTAGATACCTCTATGAAAAGTTAGAATCAGAGTTAAAAAGACTGAATCGTTCAAAAACTGCACTTTCATTAGTCATAATAGATATTGACCATTTTAAAAGAGTAAATGACAAATACGGGCACTTGGCTGGGGACAAGCTCCTCACACGGGTTTCGGAAGTTTTCAAAGCAAATTCCAGGGAGATTGATACTATTGCACGATGGGGAGGCGAAGAGTTTGCCATTATCCTTCCTGACACAGATAGCCAAGGAGCATTAAAATATGCGGAGAGGTTAAGAAAGGCAATAGAGAAATCCGAAAAATGTTTTGGTGTTACTGTGTGTATTGGAGTAGCAACAACTGATAAACCAATTGCTATAGATATATTATTTACAGAAGCAGATAAGGCATTATTTCAAGCAAAATTAGTTAGGAATAAGGTTGTAGGAGCAAATTTTCCATTATGTGAAATTTAATATAGATTATATAAATTAACATAGATGGGGGGGTTAGGTTTTGCATTATGAGGAAACCATGCAGTTATTGGAAGCACTGAAACAACACCCTGTTCAAGGTACACTTATCATTCTGTTAATAGTTGTGCTTCTTGCATTCTTGATTTATCTTGATAGAAAGAAAAGATAGTTTTTCAATGAGAGAGAGGGCATCCCTCTCTCTCTTGATATAACAGAGGTTTTCTGTGCAAGCTTAGCAGCTTATTGATTTTGTAAAAACAGTATAGAACTTAAATTTACTGTCCGTTTTAATGTACACGATGAATGATATAATAAAATCGGAGGTGTGGATCATGAAGAAATTATGTACTGCGGCTGATACAAAAGACATTTCCTTGACCATTTACAATGGAGGATTCGGTGCTGTCAAGGAAACACGTACCGTAAGCCTTACAGGGACTGAGACTGAGCTTATTTTTGCTGATGTAGCACAGCAGATTGAAACGGATTCTCTCCTGGTGGAAGGTTTGAATATCTTGGAATTCAATTATGATTATGATTTAGTTGATAGGGATAAGCTCCTCAAAAAGTACATTGATAAGGAAGTCTATTTAAAAGACAGGAAAACCGGTGAAAAGAAAAGCTGCCGTCTTTTATCGGTTGAGGGAGCTGGAAGATGTGTATTAGAGGATAATGATACAAAGGAAATATATATCGATCCTCAGGCAGAAATTGTTCTCCCTTCCCTACCATCGGGACTTATCGCAAAGCCTGCTCTTGTATGGAAAATTGGGAAGTCGACATCTGAGCATGTTAAGGTTTCCTATCTTAGCAAGGGCTTAAATTGGAATGCAAACTATGTCGTAGAGATTTTGGAAAAAGCTTTAAACATTGCAGGATGGGCAGAAATTGAAAATCAAAGCGGTGCAACGTTTGAAAATGCCAAAATAAAACTTATTGCCGGAGATGTCAACAGAATTCAGGACGATAGCTATAACATGGAAGAACGTATGTATATTTGTGAGTCCTCTGCTGCGCCTCAAGCTGAGGAAAAAGCTTTCTTTGATTATCACATGTACACATTAGTAAATCCAACTAATCTGAAAGATAATCAGACCAAGCAAATCAATATTTTAAATGGTCTAAATATACCATATAAAAAGTATTACAAGCTCAACATGAGTGAAGAAAAGGCAAATGTAATTATTGAATTTACAAATACGAAAGAGTGTGGCTTGGGTAGCGCTATGCCAAAGGGGAAAATCAAACTGTATAAAGCTGATGAAGCAGACAATTCTCTTGAGTTCATTGGTGAGGATAGTATAGGGCACACCCCAAAGGATGAAGATATTAAGCTCACTATCGGCAATGCGTTTGACATCACCTTCGATTTCAATGAAGTTGACCGAAAGAAAATAAATGGATTTGAACATTACAAATATGAGTGCATTATTAAGAACCATAAGGAAGAAGCTGCGGAAGTACATTTTGAGCATTATGCCTGGGGTGTATGGGAGATGGTTTCTGCAACCCATGAATATAGCAAGAAAACATCAGGGCTTATTGAATTCTCTGTTAATGTACCGGCTGACGGCGAGATAAAGGTAGAATTTGAATATAAAATCGACCGGCGAACAGAGGTTGTTGTAAAGAAGTAAATTTTATAGCCTTGATGATAAGAACAATAAACAAAAATAATGTACAAGGAGGCGGTAATTTGCCTAAAAATCAAACATTATTTATCCAAGAAGCAATCTATGAGCTGGGCAGAAAGCTTGGTTTTATATCTGCAACCGAGCATATTAGCTTGCCAAGCAGCGAATGCTATGCACCTAAATATGATGTAGTTTGGTATTTTGATACAGAGAAATATTTTAATATTGATGCATTAAAACCATTGTTTTCAAACAATCCAGTAATGTTGGACAGAATTCGCAAGTTACCTTTTGCTGGCTTTGAAATAGAAGGCTCTACAACCTCAAGCAAGAATCAATTAAGTAATTTTGCAAATCTATATTGTGGTGATTACCTTTTTAATTTTGTAATAGTGAATAATGATGCTGCGGTCAAAGAAAACGATACATATCGGAGAGGTTTAAAACTTCATAGATATTTTACAAGTATGTGCGGATATAGGAACACGTTCTTCGCCGATTGGACACATATATCAAGAAGTATTGAAAATCTCAAAACAAATAAGGATGATATCTTTCCAAGTACATCTGAAATTAGAACAACCAAACGAAGTACATATGGTGGAGAGGTTGCATCAGTTGAAATGTATGAAAAGATAGTCCCATACATTTCAAATTCAGGTATGGAGATTAGACAGAATTATGCTCCCGATAAAGCTCAATGGGAGTTTATGCTTAATCAGCATGTATATAACAATCTCGAAAGCAGCAGTGAAATTGCAGACTTCTATCTATTACAAAAGACATTTGTATCGCCGGATTTCAAGCAAGTCAGGAAGTCAAGCAAACCTGTGGACAGCTACTATATACCGAAGCTGGATGTTGTTTCAGGATTTAATTCTCCAAGGAGCTTTATCAAGTGGATGAAAGCATTGGCGAGTGAATTAAATAATGATGTTGTTAATTTTCCAATGCTCTTTGCAATACTGAATGGAACAGTCCAGAATCTTTTTTTACCGATCATCTCAATAGAGATTGAGTCTTCAATAAACAAGCATATGAATGGCGGAATATTGAACATGGCAAAGAATTCTTTTTGCGGCATATTGGTTACAAAAAGTGATGCGAAGCCACATCTTGAGTTCTTTAAAAATAAACTTAACTGCAATAATATCGTATTGCATGAGGTTTAGAATGGGGGGATATCAGTGAAGGTCGGACTATATTTACAAGATAGAACTTTACAAGGTAAAAAAGCGGAAAAGGAGTTTAATAGGGTTCTTGAATCAGTAAACGCTGCAAATCTTGATTTGTTCGTGTTTCCTGAGCATGCATATTCTCCCTTCAACGATGAGCTTTACAGTCTAAATCTCTGTGATTATTCCGATGGGGAAACCGCTGACACCGAAAGAATTGAAGATATTGTGCTTGAAATTAGTGAAAAGGCCGGGTGCCCGATAGTATTTGCATCAAGTGACAGTCACGATATGATTTATTCATACTATGCAAATCCAAATGCTGCAGATGATGAAACCTACCTAAATTTCTATGTCAAACATATTGCCACTAGCTTCTCGGCCTTTGAATTCAGCGATTATGCAGATATGCCGGACAACCTCTATGCTCCAGTATTATACAAGGGCTACAGGATAGGCAGGACAATATGTTATGATTCAACACAGCCGCTCTTTAGTAGGGCTTTTGGTGTGAATGGTGTTGATATTATTATTAACTCCACAGGAGGACATGTTGACTATAAAAAGTGGAGTTATTATCAGAAGGTACGGGCTATTGAAAATAAATGCTTTACGCTCTGCACAATGGGCTATTCGGATGCTACGGCAAGGAATATATCTTATGTGTTTGGTTATGATCCATGTGGCAGACAACTTAAATACAGTATCCTTAACCTTGATAGGTCAGGCAGTACATCAAGAAACCTACCGGGAAAGGTGTACATATTTGATATAAATAAAGAAATTTTCCATGATATTTTGAAGTGTAAGAGTTTTGAAAATGATGAATATTTGAATCAGCCCGAAACACTGAATAAGAACCAAGACTTTGTAATCAGACCGGACGCTCTTAGCAATATTTTAAGTAAATCAAAGAAGATTGATACTGGCCTTTATCTGCACAAGTACAATGATAAGAACATCATTATTGCATATTGTAGGGAAAAAGATATTCTTAAACCGGAGCTGGTGGCCTCCATGCTATACAGCGAAAAGATTGAAAAGATTTCAAATAAGCGGTATATCATTATCAACGAATGGAACCAACTTTATGATAGCTTTTACAAAGGGGTACTTTCCAATGTGCTTAAGGTACGAGCTGCTGAGAACTTCTGTGCAGTAATCCTTAAAAGTAATGATTTGCAAAAGTGCTATCAAGTAGGTAACTGTAAAAATTCTCAGACTATAAAATTGGTTAATGGTGCCTTCGGAATTGACTTATCAAGAACAACCGGGCCGGAAGCTCTATGGAAAAATAAAGAAGGGCTTGGTGTCCGCAAAGAGTGGCGTAAAGGTTATGAGGTATTATTGAAACACATTTTGTACAAAGCAAATGACAAGTGATGGATATCATTAAATCATGGCACTGTCCGTACAATGGTACAGTTAAAACTGTAAAATATTTTTATAATAGTTTGTCTCGGATTGAGAAAAAGGGAAAAGAGGGGTGTAATGACAGTAAAGCTAAGATATGAGGACTTAAAAACAAGGGTTGTTAATAGAAAGGCTAATTTTGAAAACCTTATTAACTTTATGGAGAAAGAAACTACCTGGCTAACAGCACCTGCAAGCACGAAATACCATCTCAGCAAAGAGGGTGGTCTTTTGGAGCACTCGGTAAATGTTGCTGAAACTATGTTAAAGATCAAAGCTGCTATTGCACCGGAAATAAGTGATGAGAGCTGTGTTATAGTAGCGTTGTTGCATGATTTAGGCAAAGTGGGTATGCCCGGAA
>JAQUTA010000101.1 GCA_028709965.1 Lutispora sp. | reverse complement strand
TTGCCTGGGTTTTGGCTACTGGAATAATGAAAAAAGATCCGGGTAACGACAGAATGAAAGAAATCATGGGTTATATCCATGAGGGTGCTATGGCGTTCCTTTTTAGGGAATACAAGGTTCTCGCAATCTTTATAGTAGTTTTGGCAGCAGTAATTGGGATATTATTAAACAGTTGGCTCACAGCATTTTGCTTTGTTGTGGGTGCACTTTTCTCAATATTGGCTGGTTATGTAGGAATGCAGGTAGCTACTCAAGCTAATGCTAGAACAGCAAACGCTGCTCAACACGGTGAGAATGAGGCTCTTGGAATTGCTTTCAAAGGCGGCGCAGTAATGGGTATGTGCGTTGTTGGATTGGGAATAATAGGCGTTGGTGTATTGTACATGATGTTTAAAGACGTTAGCATAGTGACAGGCTTTGGACTTGGAGCAAGCTCCATAGCGTTATTTGCACGTGTTGGCGGTGGCATATATACAAAGGCTGCTGACGTTGGAGCAGACTTAGTTGGTAAGGTAGAAGCCGGAATACCAGAAGATGATCCAAGAAACCCTGCTGTTATAGCAGACAACGTTGGTGACAACGTTGGTGACGTTGCAGGCATGGGCGCTGACTTGTTTGAATCCTATGTTGGATCTATCATATCAGCTATTACTTTAGGAGCAGTTTTCTATGCAGGAAAAGCAGAAGGCGTGCTTTATCCTATAGTTCTTGCAGCAATAGGAATAGTTGCTTCAATAATAGGAACTATGTTTGTAAGGACTGGAGAAAAATCAAATCCTCAAAGTGCATTAAAGAATGGTACCTATGCAAGCCAGGCAATTGTATTGGTTGCTGCATTTTTCCTCAGCCAATCTATGTTTGGAGGTATAGGAGCTTTTGCAGCTGTTGCAGCAGGAGTAGCAGCAGGGGCCATTATAGGCTTTGTAACTGAAATATATACATCAAGTGATTATAGATATGTTAAGAAGATAGCTCATCAATCTGAAACAGGACCAGCTACAACAATTATCAGCGGTTTGGGAGTTGGTATGCTTTCAACAGTTGCACCTATACTCTTTATTTCAGTAGCAGTTATTGTTGCTTACAGATTTGACGGATTATATGGTATTGCTTTGGCTGCAGTAGGGATGCTTTCTACAACGGGCATGACAGTTGCAGTTGACGCATATGGACCAATAGCAGATAATGCAGGTGGAATAGCAGAAATGGCTGAATTACCAAAGTCGGTCAGAGAGATTACAGATAAGCTTGACTCAGTTGGTAATACAACAGCTGCTATAGGTAAGGGTTTTGCAATAGGTTCTGCTGCGTTGACAGCCTTAGCCTTGTTTGCATCATACTCACAGGCAGTAATGTTAGATAAGATAGATATACTAGATCCTTATGTAATGGTAGGGTTGTTCATAGGGGGCATGCTCCCATTCCTATTTGGGGCATTGACTATGGAAGCTGTGGGCAAAGCTGCTTTCTCTATGATAGAAGAAGTACGAAGGCAGTTTAAAACTATACCAGGTATCATGGAAGGAACAGGCAAGCCTGACTATGCAAGATGCGTTGATATATCAACCGCAGCAGCTCTTAGGGAAATGCTTGTACCGGGTCTTTTGGCAGTTATCGCTCCTATAGCAACCGGAGTAATACTTGGCAAAGGTGCTTTAGGTGGACTTTTAGCAGGATCTTTGGTAACCGGCGTATTGTTGGCAATAATGATGTCAAATGCCGGTGGTGCTTGGGACAATGCTAAGAAGTATATAGAATCAGGAGCTCATGGCGGCAAAGGCAGCATAGCTCATAAGGCTGCAGTTGTTGGAGATACGGTTGGAGATCCATTTAAGGATACATCAGGCCCATCAATGAATATATTGATAAAGTTGATGACAATAGTTGCTTTGGTGTTCGCACCACTATTTCTATAAAACAGAAGGAGATGCCTAAGGCATCTCCTTTAATAATATGATGCGAGGTTAGGTTTGATGATCAAATTTATTTTAGTATATTTTTTAGCAATAAATCTGTTAGGTTTAGCCATCATGGGATATGACAAATACAAGGCAAAGAGAAATGGATGGCGAATAAGTGAAAAAACTTTATTCATTATTGCTTTTATTGGCGGAGCATTGGGTGTTTCGTTAGGAATGAAAAACTTTCACCACAAAAGCAAGAAACGTGAATTTCAAATAGGTATACCGTTTTTCTTAATCTTAAATATAGCTCTTTACATATATATATATACTAAGGTCTCTTAAATGCGCATGGAACAGCAATGCACTTTCCACACACTTCGCATTCTCCCAAGTCTGAGAAATGTGCATCAACTTCCTTAACCCATGAATAGCATTTATATCTGTCAAAGCCTTCCACAGTCAATGCTTCTGTTGGGCATGCCTTGACGCAAGCTGCACATTTGCTATATCTTTTGTACAGGCAATACTCATCTGCAATATATTCGTTATAAGACAGAACAGTATCTATGACAAAGCTGCCATATCTGCCTGCACATCCTATGTCAGTTATCAGCATATTGTTTATACCAAAACTACCTAGACCGCATATTCTGGCAACGTGTCGCTGTGACCAGCGATGAATTAATCTTTCTGAGTCAAAGGATGCTCTTGCAGGGTTGTCACTGGATTTAATCCCCATTTTATCGAGAAATACTTTCATATATTGAATAATAACATCAATGAATTTATTGGTTTCTATATAGGCTATAGCCCAGTCTTTTGACACATAAGAATCATTCTTATTCTTTTTCACTAAATCTTTCGTGAAAGGCAAGAAGAATGATATGACTGATTTTCCTCCTATTAACAAGTCCGATGGGAGGAGATGATCTGAGGCAATTATCTTTTTTAGATTCATAAATTCCGGGTTATCTGCATTAGCAAAGCCAATGAGAGGTTCTCGATAAAATACACTATTTGACGAGTTTTTTACCATTGCTATAATTTCATTTTTTATTATGCTATCGATGTTTTTCATGTATATTCCCCCTTAAATAAAATCTATCATAGCTAAGCCTAGGACGCAATATATAGAAGATTATAATAATTTGGCGCCATGGAAATGAATGTAAATTGTATATAAGTAATAGAGGAATTCGAAGAAATTTGTAGAACATTATATCTAGGTAGTGGCTTGATTATTATTCGGAGGTGTTTTTTTTGGATTTATACATTATTATAATGATTTTGGAGGCTATTGTAATTGTTTTGTTAGCCATCTATAGCCTGAAGGGTAAACCTCAAAGTATGGATGAATATTCAAATGCCTTGCGAGAAATATTAGATGGTAACTACTCCTATAAAATAAAAATTAAAGGCAAAATACAAGATGTATATAATGATATTACATCCATGCTTTTAGATTGGATAAGTAATATATTGAAGGCATTGCTCTACATAGAAAATGATATATCAAGAATTTCAAATTCATGTAGCCAAGCCAAAGATAGGATAGGATCAATTGGTCTTAGGATTGGAGATTCTAATAAAAAAGCAAGAAGCATGTATGACAAGCTTTTAGAAGCTGCTGGTGCATCTCAGCAAATATCAGCTAGTGAATCTGATATGGCATCTGCCTCAGAAAAGACGCTTGTAGAGCTAAAGAGCATGGAAAAATCCGTTAATGACGGTAAAAATAATACAGAAGAAGCTTTAAAAATATTAGAGACTATGAGCGATGCAATGGGAAAGCTTATAGGAGAAGTAGAAGAATTAGCTAGAGTCACTGATAAGGCTCAGGCAATGGCTCATTTTGTTGAAGACTTATCAGGAAATATTAATTTACTGGCTCTAAATGCCTCTATCGAAGCTGCTAGGGCAGGAGAAAATGGAAGAGGTTTCGCTGTTGTTGCAAATGAGGTCAGAAGGCTGGCAGAAGAAAGCTCCAGCTCTGCAAAGAGTATTAAAGGACAAATGGACGAAATTAAGGCAAAGGCAAATTTAACCATGGACAGTATAGAAGAATTGTCTCAGATGAGTTCTCAAAGCAAGGATTCTGCAAACTATATAAAAGACTATATGAATGATATTGACAAATTTGTGGCACATATAATGAGCGTGTTCAAGGATTTTGCCGGAAAAATAAATGAACAAGCTTCTGCAACACAACAAATAGCTTCCATAAATGAAAACTTATCCGAGTTCTTTGGAGATTTTATTGAATCTGCAACCTCTATAGAAAGCGATATTAATGAGCAAAACGACTTAGAACTTAACAATATGAACATTTGTAATGATTTGAAAGTGGTTTCTAATGAATCTAGAATATTTATGAATAAATTTGAAAATATACTTGGCAAAAAGCTACTTGATTGCTGTTACAAAATAGCTAGCGAAATAAACGATTCAAGCCTTAGCAATAGCTTCCTAAGCGAGTATGCTAAGAAGACAGGGATAACAACTCTGGCAATAACAGATGAAGATGGAGTTATAACATTCTGCAAAGAGAACAGTAATATTGGCTTTAGATTCCCGGATGATGTTAATACCCAAGCCGGTGAATTCAGAAAGATTTTGAAGGATCCATCATTGGAAGTTATTCAGAGCTTTAAAATACGGAATATTGATAATAAATATTTTAAATATGTTGGAATAGCGAGAAAAGACAAAAAAGGCATAATACAGGCTGGACTAAGTATAGATGATATAATAAGATTGAATAAATAGGCTTAGAAAATGCAGTATACTAAATGTATATTGCATTTTTACATATTACATAATTATGAAAATGTTTTTTAATAAGAAATTTTGGGAATATTATTTATTAAGAATCCCATGAAAAAACAGGAGGAGAGAAATGAAACTTTTAGATAGAGTGTTGGAGTATATGCGAGAAGAAGCCTATAATCCTATGCTTCTTCAGGAATTGGCACGAGCTTTGAGAATTGATGATGAAAATTTATCTGAGCTGGAAGAAACATTGAAATATATGGAAGATGAAGGATATACCATAAAAACAAGAAAGAAAAGATACGGTTTGCCGGAGAGGATGAATCTTGTAGTAGGCAGATTACAAGGCAGCAAAAAGGGCTTTGCATTTTTGATCTGTGATAACCCTGATATCAGGGATCTTTATATTTCAGTGGAAAACCTTAATGGAGCCATGCACAATGATAGAGTAATTGCCAGGATTGCAAAAGGCAGCATTGGTGCCATAAAAAGCGAAGGCGAAATAATAAGAATTTTAAGAAGAGCAAATGAGAAGATAGTAGGCACCTTTGAGACTAACAAAAGTTTTGGTTTTGTGGTACCCGATGACGCTAGAATATATCAGGATATTTTCATATCAAAAGAAGATTTTGAAGGAGCTAAAGACGGTTATAAGGTTGTGGTTCAGGTTACCCGTTGGCCTGAAGGCAGAAGAAATCCAGAAGGCAAAGTAATAGAGATACTTGGACACAGAAGTGATGCAGGTACAGATATACTTTCTATTATCCGTGGTCATAATCTGCCGGAAGAATTCCCTGCTGAAGCAGAGAATCAAGCTAGCCGAATTCCTGATGAAGTAAGATTTGAAGCATCTAGCAGCAGGAAAGACTTAAGACATGAGAAGATTGTTACTATAGATGGGGAAGATGCTAAGGATTTAGATGATGCTGTATCATTGGAAGTGCTACCTAACGGCAACTATTTTTTGGGCGTTCATATAGCAGATGTCAGTCAATATGTATTTGAAAACAGTCCCTTAGATAATGAGGCTTTGAAGCGTGGCACTAGCGTCTATCTGATAGATAGGGTAATACCCATGCTGCCAAGAAAGCTTTCAAACGGCATATGCAGCTTAAATCCCGAGGTTGACAGGCTGGCATTAAGCTGTGATATGGAGATAGACAGCAAAGGGAATGTAGTCAAATATAACATATATGAAAGTGTTATCAGAACCTCAGAAAGAATGACATATAAAGATGTCAACAAAATACTTCAAGAAGAAGACAATGAACTGAAAGAAAGACACAAGGATTTTGTTGATACTTTTAAAAACATGGAAAAACTTATGGATATATTAAGGAAGAAAAGAAGATTAAGAGGCAGTTTGGACTTTGACTTTGAAGAGACTAAGATAATACTTGATGGCAAAGGAAAACCCATCGATATCAGACCTTATGAGAGAGGAATATCCGAAAAGATAATTGAGGAATTCATGATAGTATGTAATGAAACCATTGCAGAGCATATATATTGGAAAGACCTACCTTTTGTATACAGAGTTCATGAGGATCCAGATCCGGAAAAAATAATGGCATTAAATGAATTAATTCATAATTTCGGATACAGTATCAAAGGAACAGACGAAATACATCCAAAAGCACTGCAGCAATTATTAGATAAAGTATTGGGCAAGAAAGAAGAAAGGCTCATCAATACTATGCTGCTCAGGTCTTTGAGAAAAGCCAGATACGATGGGGGAAGTCTTGGACATTTTGGCTTGGCATCCAAGTATTATTGTCACTTCACTTCACCTATTAGAAGATATCCTGATCTGATGATTCATAGAATTATAAAAGAAGATATACATGGGAAGCTTACACCAAATAGGATAAAAGAATTAAAAGAAATAATACCTGGAATTGCCGAGCAATCCTCTATTAGAGAAAGAGCTGCAGAAGAAGCTGAAAGAGAAGTAGAAGATTTGAAAAAAGCTGAATACATGAAGGCTAGGATTGGCGAGGAATATAATGGAATAATTTCTAGCATAACCTCCTTTGGTATGTTCGTTGAATTAGAAAATACTATAGAAGGTTTAGTACATGTGAGCAATATGGAAGATGATTATTATACCTTTGATGAGACTAATTTGGTTTTAATTGGAGAAAGAAAAAGAAAAATTTATAGAATAGGCGATATAGTAAAAATAAAAGTGTTTTCTGTAGATATGGGAAGTCATACAGTAGATTTTGTTCTGACAGCAGAGCAATGAAGTCTCGTTCAAGAATATTACATTGTTATTACAGGTGTTTTGTGTTAAACTTAGTTAGTTGACAATTAAAGCTGTGGTCTTTATAATAGATTTACAGTTTGATTCGGGTGGTAATAATATGGGTAAAGACAATGTAAAAATTCTTGCACAGAATAAAAAAGCTAGACATGAATACTTTATAGAACAAACCTTAGAAGCGGGCATAGAGCTTTTTGGTACTGAAGTTAAATCTATAAGGCTAGGCAAGGTAAATTTGAAAGACAGCTATGCAGCTATTGAGAAAGGCGAAGCCTTTGTCTATAACATGCATGTGAGCCCATATGAAAAAGGAAACATTTTCAACAAAGACCCGATGAGAACCAGAAGACTATTGCTCAACAGATATGAGATCAACAAATTAATAGGTTATATTCAGCAAAAAGGATACACCATCGTTCCTCTGAGCATTTACTTAAAAGGCAGCCTTGTAAAGCTAGAACTGGCAGTAGCAAAAGGAAAAAAGCTTCATGATAAGCGCCAGGCAATGGCAGAAAGGGATGCCAATAGGGAAATGGAAAGAGAATTCAGAGGCAAGGAATATTGAACGGGGGCGTAATGGCTTCGACGGGGGTATCGAGGGCTGAGATAGCGAGCCGTGGACTCCGGAACCACGATAAAAGCTGGAAAAACTTAAATTAAACGCAAACGATAATTACGTTTTAGCGGCTTAATTGCTGCTCGT
>JAQUTA010000100.1 GCA_028709965.1 Lutispora sp. | reverse complement strand
GTTTGCTTTTTGTATGGATGATGGATAAAGTATAAGGGTTAAGGAAACAAATAAGAAAAGTTAAGTGCTTACTATATATGACAAGGTGGTGCACAAATGAATAAATATTATGTTGATTTACACGTTCATATCGGGCGTTCATCTAAGGGAATAGAATTAAAGAAAGCAACAGCAAATAATCTTACTTTTGAGAACATAGCCCATGAATCTTATAGAAAAGGTATAGACGTTATAGGTGTTGTTGACTGCATATCCCCCTATGTATTGGAGGACATCAACGACCTTATTGTCAGAGGAGAAATAGTTGAAAAAATAAATGGCGGTATGGAGTATAGAGGCAGGCAAAGCCTCATATTAGGAGCCGAAATTGAAACACACGAAAAGCATGGCTGCAGCTCTCATTCATTATGCTTTTTTCCCACGTTGGAGCATATTACAAGCTTCTCAAATGAAATGAGCAAATATATTAAAAATATAAGGCTTTTCAGTTTAATGAGTCGATTGACTGGTCAAGAACTATTTAATGTTGTTGATGAGTTTGGAGGAGTGTATATACCTGCCCATGCGTTTACTCCGCATAAAAGTTTTTATGGAAACTGCTGCAAATCATTACATGAAATATTTGATGAGAAATCCTTCGAGAAAATACCATCGGTTGAATTGGGATTAAGTGCAGATTCAATGATGGCAAGTCAACTGAGCGAATTGGATGGAAAAAGCTTTATAAGTAACTCAGATGCTCACTCATTACCAAAGATGGGAAGAGAATATAACATATTTGAGATGGAAGATGCAAGTTACGAAGAAATTTTAAAAGCTCTTTGGAATATAGATGGTCGACGGATTATTGCTAACTATGGATTAAACCCCAAGCTGGGCAAATATCATCGTACTTACTGTGATACTTGCGATCAGGTAATCGAAGGGGAGCCGCCTGTGCTGAAGTGTCCTGTTTCTGAAAAGCATAAAGTGGTAGTAGGAGTCCGAGACAGGCTTGAAATGATCAAAGACAGGAATGAACCAAATATGATGTCCAGACCCCCATACAATTATCAAATACCTCTAGAATTTCTCCCAAAGGTTGGCCCCAAAACTATTGAGAAACTGATCGATCATTTTGGCAGCGAAATGAAGGTTTTACATAATGCAAGTTATGAGGAACTCGCAGATGTTGTTAAAGAAGATATGGCACGTAATATAGTATTAGCAAGGGAAGGCAAGCTCGGGATCGATGTAGGCGGCGGGGGAGTATACGGGAAGATAGAAATATAGTACAAGTCATGAAGAGATTTTGCAGACACTGCCTGCAAAATGAACCCATTATAATATTGAATCTTCCAAAACTTTTTTTAGATACTTAGGGACTTCATATTCTGCATCTTTATTGATGACATTTATTTTTATCCCTATTCTTTCCGCTATTCCTACCAAATCCGATGAAGTGGAAGTATAAAAGGAGGTTCCTATTACCAACAGTTCATCTGCAGAGCTTATTATATCAATAGCATCATAATACCTTGGAATCATCTCCCCATAAAGAACAACATTTGGCTTTAGCAGACCATTACATTGATTGCAGTATAGGGAATCATTAGTATATGAAAAATCGAATTGCCTTCCACATTTTGTGCAAATTACTTCATCTAGATTACCATGTACTTCAACAACTTCCTTGCTTCCTGCCCTCTTATGAAGTCCGTCAATATTCATTGTCACCACAGGTATATTATAATCAGCTACAGCTATGTGAGCCGCATTGGGTAAAGCTTTATCAACTGTTTTTTTCATTCCCCACAATACATTATAGAAATCTTCCGTATTGCTCCTGAAGTATTCAATGCTCAGTTTTTCTCTAATACCGTCCACTTCCTGAAATGTGGGTATGCCACTGGCTTTTGATATGCCAGCACCAGTAAATGCTACAATCTTTTTCATAAACTTCTCCTTAAATAGTTTTTTCTTTTTCTTATAGCTTTACTATATCATACTACTACATCATATTTATGTAAAAGGTACCTTTTTCAATGCAAAAAGGTGTGCTTATAAAAATATGCTTATTGAACAATAGCAAACTTTAGACTAAACTATTAAAAGAATAGAAGTTGATATAGATATTTATTGTAAATAGATGTGGAGGATATTCAGAATGAAAAGAAACAGATTTTTGCTTGCACTGATAATTATCAGCATTAGTTTTAGTATGGGATGCAGTACAAAAACATCAAAGGAAGTTGCTGAGGTGACTGTAGAACAGCCAATAGCAGTAGAAGCTGTAAAGGCTGTAGAGGGACAGCTTGAGTCTTTGATGGGCTATAGCGGCAGAGTCAAGCCGGCTCAGGAAATAATGGTCACACCTAAGCAACCTGGCAAGGTTGCCAAGATAAACTTTGATTTGGGTCAAAGAGTAAAAGCAGGAGAGGTATTATTTCAATTAGATAAGACGGATGCACTGCTTCAATTGAATCAGGCATCTGCAGCTGTTGAATTGGCAGAAATAAATCTAAAAAGGCTGTCGGGAAGCACCTATGAACAGCAGATGATGCAGCTGAAATCAGCTGTGACTTCTGCAGAAATAAACTATAATGACGCACAAACCAATTACGAGACTGTAAAAACTTTATATGAAGCAGGTGCAGAGTCCAAATATAATCATGACAGAGCACAATCTCAGCTTAAGCTTGCAAAGCAACAGTATGAGACTGCTAAAGCAAGCTATGATCTGACTGAACAAACGAGTGCTCAAGAGAACATTGACACAGCAAAGGCTCAACTAAATCAATCAAAAGCCGCATTTGATATTGTTCAGAATGCACTGGATAATATGAATGTTAAATCCCCTATAAGTGGTATCATAGCTGCTAAAAATGTAAAGGTAGGAGAGTTTGTAAGCAATGCTGTTGCTTCATTCATAATTATTGACGATTCCAGCTACACAATAGAAGTTGATGTAAATGAAGATGTTATAGGAAAAGTCCAAGTGGGAGATAAAGCAAAGGTTTATATAAGCTCCATATCGGAAGAGGTCTTAGCAGGAACTATTGCTGCAGCCGCACCTTCGGCGGATATGAAGAAGCAAACCTATTTAGTGAAAATTTCACTAGATAACCCGCCCAGCACCATAAAAGGCGGTATGTTTGCTGAGGTTAAGCTAGTTGTTGAAAAAGCAGAAAACTGCATATTGGTTCCATTGTCTTCTGTTGTAGAGGAAGAAGGCAGGAAATATGTATTTGTTGTCAATGGTGATAAAATTGTAAAAACAGAAGTTGCTGCCGGCATATTTAATGATAAAGATATTCAGATCCAAGATGGCATTGCTGCCGATGATACAGTCGTTGTCAAAGGTCAGGATTTCTTAAAGGATGGATCAACAGTAGTGATTTCAGATAAATAAGAGGTGTGAAAATGAGAATACATGAAATATCTGTAAAAAGACCGGTAGCCATATTAATGTGTGTTTTGATAGTGCTGATGTTGGGTGGGGTATCCCTGTCTAAGATACCTGTTGATTTAATGCCTAATATCAATCTGCCTATCGCAATTGTTTCGACAAGCTACTCAGGTGTTGCACCCCAGGAGATTGAAGCTATTGTGACAAAAAACATAGAAAACGCTATTGCTACAGTAAATAATATAAAAGCCATTCAGTCTACTTCTAGCGAAGGAAACTCTATTGTTATTGCCGAGTTTAACTCAGGCACTGATATGGACTTTGCAGCTCTTCAGATGCGAGAAAAGATTGATATGATCAAAGGTTATCTGCCCGATGACATAGGGGATCCTTTGGTGATGAAAATAGATCCCAATATGCTTCCAATAGTAAATATAAGTGTAACCAATGGTTCTGATGAAATAGTTCTCAAACGGTTTACGGAGGATCATATCAAGCCAAGATTGGAAAGATTGGAAGGCGTAGCTTCGGTAGGCATTGCGGGTGGCAGGACACAGGAAATACAGGTAAATGTGGACCCACAAAAAGCTGCTGGTTATGGAGTATCCCTAAATCAGATCATGGCAATTTTGCAAAGTGAAAACTTGAACTTGCCTGGCGGCACCATAGAATACGCAGAAAAGAAGCTTTTAATCAGAAGTACAGGTGAATTCAAAAGCATTGAACAGATAAAAAATATACCTATTGCACTGCAGAGCGGTACAACCTTATATATTCGTGATATCGCTGAGGTTTTAAATACAAACAAGCCTATTGACTCCTATAGCAGGACAAACGGAAAAAACAGTATGAGCCTGAGCGTTCAAAAACAAACAAATGCCAATACGGTTAATGTTGCAAGGGCTGTAAAGAACGAATTAGAGAACATAGATAAGGAATATCCCGATTTAAATATTGACGTAGTTTTTGACCAGGGGGAATTTATTGAAATAGCCATCAGCAATGTGGCAAGCAATGCAGCAATAGGTGGCATACTTGCCGTGCTGATATTATTCATTTTTCTTAAAAATATACGTACCACTTTAATCATTGCTACAGCTATACCAATATCTATCATTGCTACTTTTGTATTGATATACTTTGCGGGTATATCAATAAACATCGTTTCCTTGGGAGGTCTTGCCCTAGGCGTAGGAATGCTGGTTGATAACGCTATTGTGGTCTTGGAAAACATATATCGACATCGCAATGAAGGTTACAGCAGGATAGAAGCTGCATTGTCCGGAACCCAAGAAGTAGGCAAGGCAATTCTTGCATCTACACTGACAACTATAGTGGTATTTCTGCCTATAGTATTTACGGAAGGAATAGCAGCCCAGATATTTAAGGAGATGGCTTTGACAATAACTTTTTCACTTTTGGCTTCTTTAATAGTAGCATTGACATTTATACCCATGCTCAGCTCCAAGTTCCTGAAAATGGTTAAGCCCCATGAAGGATCAAGAAACAGGTGGATGAATAAAATCTTTGATAAATGGGATAATGCAATTAATGGCATAGACCGAATTTATCAGAGAATTCTGGTATGGGTGCTTAAGCATAAGCGCAAGACAACAGTAATAGTAATGGGGATATTTTTATCCAGTTTGCTATTGATACCTTTTATAGGGTCTGAGTTTTTTCCTGCAATGGATCAGGGAATGTTTAATATAGATATTCAATTGCCCAAGGGAAGCTTAATAGAAAACACCAATGAAGTATCAAAAGAGCTGGAGGATTTGCTTTCCAAGATTACTGAATTGGAGACCATGCATGTAAGTGTGGGCGGTTCAAATAATTTTTCAGGAATGGGAATCTCAAATAGTCATTCAGCGACTATCAGTGTTACGCTAAAGCCTTTGACAGAGAGAGAAAAGAGCACATCAGAGATTGTAGAAGAAGTTCGCAAATCAGTTAAAAGCATCGCCGGTGCTGAAATAAAAGTGACAGATGTATCTACAAGCTTTGGCGGCATGAGTGGCGGCGCTGCTGTATCAATACAGATAAGTGGGGCTGATTTGGAAACACTAAAAGATATTTCAAAGGATATAGAAAAATTGGTTATAGAGACTGAGGGGACGAGACAGGTGGAGTCCAGCATTGCTGAGGGCAGACCGGAAGCACAGGTATACATCAATCGTGATAAGGCTTCAGGCTACGGATTATCCACTACACAAGTGGCGTCTGTGCTAAGAACAGCTGTAGAAGGGCGAGTTGCTACAACTTACAAGGTGGATGGTACGGAAATAGACATAAAGGTTCAATATCCTGAGGATAAAAGAAAAACATTAGAACAGCTGAAGTCAGTTTCATTGCTGTCTCCATTAGGCATGCAAGTACCTTTGATGGATATAGCCGATATTAAAATTGGGCAAGGACCTACAAGCATAAACAGAGCAGATCAGGAACGCTATGTTACTGTGACAGGAGATATATTTGGAAGAAGTTCAGGTGATGTAAACGGAGAATTAAAAAATAAGGTTAAGGAGTATAGACTGCCCGATGGCTACTCAATCAAGTTTACAGGTGAAGACCAACAGATGGTGGAAGCTTTCACAAGCCTTACATTGGCATTGATATTGGCCATATTTTTGGTATACATGGTTATGGCTATACAGTTTGAATCTCTAGTACACCCTCTGACTATAATGTTTTCAGTTCCTGTTGCATATTCCGGTTCAATAATCGGCCTAGCAATTACCAACAATCCGCTGAGTGTGCCGGCATTTATCGGTGTCATCATGCTGGCCGGAATAGTTGTAAACAATGCCATAGTTTTAGTGGATTATATCAACACTTTGAGAGAAAGAGGTTTGGATAAGGAAGCTGCAATCATCAAGGCAGGACCCACGAGGCTGCGACCTATTCTTATGACTACCTTGACTACTATACTGGCCATGATACCATTGGCTCTGGGATTTGGTGAAGGTGCAGAAGCAATGGCCCCCATGGCAATTGTCGTTATATTCGGATTGACCACATCCACATTATTGACCTTGCTAATAGTACCGGTAATTTACTGCTTGTTTGATGATATGTCAATCAGTATTAAGAAACGAATAAAAAAATCTAAAGGCCAGTTGGAGATAAGCAAATAAGTGAGGAGATGAAGAATATGAAAATCACTTTATGGCCGAAAACTAATCATGGTAAAACGGCTGCTATGTTGAGTATTATCTTTATCGTTTCTATTTTGCTAAAAATGGGACCCGGTTTTCCTTTGCCTACATTTGCTATTGCTGGCTTAGGGGCAGCAGGATTTGTTGTTGGTATTATTGCTATCATTAAAAAAGACAGATCCATAGGAAGTTTTTTTGCGATCTTAGTTGGACTGGTCATCATCATTGTGTTTGTAGCAGTAGGGATTTCTGCCGCTGGTTTATTCAAGGATTTTCCGGTAAAAGACTCTTTGTCACAAACAGAGGCAGGGGATACTAGTGATAAGGTCATGAATCTAGGGCAGATTTCGCAAAGCGGCGGGTGGATTTATTATGTGTATGATGCCAATCTGTATAAAAGAAAAACAGACTGGACGGAAAGAACCAAAATATCTGATGATGAGTTCTACTCAATATATATTTTTGATGGCTGGATTTACTACACAGATTCTGTGGATGTAAGCAATCTGTGTAAAATGAAAACAGATGGGTCAGGACAGGTGAAAATAAGTGATGATATTATTAGGAGCTTCGTTATCTCGGGAGACTGGATTTTTTACACCACTAAAAAAAGCATGTTGGAAATCAATGAATTAAAAAAAGAATCCAAAGACTTTTCTGAAATGGGTGGAGCACTGTATAGAGTGAAAACAGACGGCTCAGAGAAAATGAAGTTAGCTGATGTTGATTTTGAATTTGGTGGGCTGAAGGTTCTGGGGGAGTGGGTTTACTACTCAGACATAGGAAATCTTCTCAAAATAAGGACTGATGGTACGGAACAGACTCTAGTGGCAGAAGATGCAGGGATAGAATATGTATCGGGAGATTGGCTTTATTATCTTATTAAATCTCCAGAGAAACAGGGTTTAGAAAAGATCACTATTTACAGAATAAAGGCAGATGGAACGGAAAAATCCGTAACAGCAACACTGAGTGGAGTTTATGGGTACTATTTTGACAGTGACTGGTTTTACTATACACCAGGCAAAGGACTATCCAGGATCAAATTAGACGGAACTGGAAAAGAGAAATTGAATGATATAAGCATTTGGTCTCTCATGGGCGTATCAGGAGACTGGATGTATATTGCCGATTATGGCGGACCAATGTTCAG
>JAQUTA010000099.1 GCA_028709965.1 Lutispora sp. | reverse complement strand
TGTTGCGCCTAAGTCTTTTATTACGTATCCCTGACAAAAGTACGAAAGGAGATAAAAATGGATACCTTAACCATTGTGATAATTGCCTTAGGGTTGGCAATGGATGCCTTTGCTGTATCTGTGAGCAGCGGTATAACAATTAAAGATCTTAAGCCGAGGCATGGAGCTAAAATAGCCATTTATTTTGGTGGATTTCAAGCTTTAATGCCAATAGTGGGTTGGTTTTTGGGGATAGGGTTTAAGAATTATATAGAAAAGTATGATCATTGGATAGCCTTTGTACTATTAGGCTTCATAGGAGCAAAGATGCTTAAAGAGTCCATGGATGGTGATTGTCAGCATATTCCTGATCCATTGAAAAACAAGGTGCTGTTTATGCTTGCCATAGCAACAAGCATCGATGCTATGGCAGTAGGAGTAAGCTTTGCCTTTTTAAAGACATCTATATTTAGTTCCTCTTTGATAATAGGTGCCATTACTTATGTAATCTGCTTTGCCGGTGTTTACTTGGGAAATAAATGCGGCTGTGTATTTAAGAAAAAGGCAGAAATTGCAGGTGGCTTAATACTTATTTTGATGGGCTTTAAAATTTTGGCAGAGCATTCTGGCTTCCACACTATAGTCCTCAATATGTTTAGATAAGAATAAATTTCTCAGCTAATGTACAAAATTAGATAGTATATTGATATAATAAAGACAAACAGAATGTGAAAGAAGGTATACATCATGGATAATAATGATAAATTGGTAGAAAAATTAATACAGTCCAATAATGCAAATATTGTATTGCTTGTTATGGATGGTCTAGGCGATATTCCTAATAGGGATTTTGGAAGGAAAACTCCATTAGAATATGCTATTACTCCTAATATGGATAAACTGGCTAAAGAATCTGCACTAGGCAGGCATATTCCGGTACTGCCAGGCATTACACCTGGAAGCGGACCCGGACACTTGAGCTTATTTGGTTATGATCCCTTGGAATATGAAATAGGAAGAGGAATGCTAGAAGCTGCCGGCATGGATATGGACATTAAGGATGGAGACATCGCCGCAAGATGCAATTTTGCATCAGCAGATGAAAATGGAATAATAACTGATAGAAGAGCAGGCAGGATTTCTACGGAGAAATGTGAAGAGATCTGTGCAATACTGAGCAATAATATAAAATACATAGATGGAGTGGAGATAATAATCAGACCGGGAATTCAGCATAGGTTTGTTGTCATGTTCAGAGGTGAAAACTTATGTGATAAGATTTCGGATTCAGATCCATTGATGGAAGGGAAAGAACCTCTCTTAGTTGAGGCTCTTACAGAGAATGCAAAGCTTACTGCAGAGGTAGTAAATAAATTCTTTCAAGAAGCCAGAAAGGTAATAAAGGATTTAAAACCAGCCAACTCTCTTTTGATGAGAGGATTTGCTGCTAAACCTAGAATTCCTAGCATGTGCGACAGATTTGGGCTCAACCCGGTTTGTATAGCCCATTACCCTATGTACAGAGGACTCTCAAAGTTTGTAGGAATGAATGTTCTGGATGCAGGGAATACTCCTGAAGACGCATTTAATGTATACTTGGAGAATTCCTCCAAATACGACTTTTTGTTTATACATATAAAATATACAGACAGCTTTGGAGAAGACGGAAACTTCCAGGGAAAGGTTAAGACCATTGAAGCAGTTGATAAAGCATTGCCAATTTTGCTCCAGAAGAAGCCTAATGTGCTGTGCATTACAGGAGACCATTCCACGCCTGCAATTATGAAAGGCCATAGCTGGCATTCGGTGCCTGTTATGATACATTCGGATTTCTGTGGATTTGATGATGCCCCAAGGTTTACGGAGAATCATTGTAATAAGGGCAGCTTGGGTATGTTCCAAAGCAAATATCTCATAAACTATTTGCTGGCCAACGCCATGAAGCTTTCGAAGTTTGGAGCTTAAGAGGAGTTTTTCTATTATGAATAAAATCAAGCTATTAATGAGATACGTAAAAGATAAGGAAGTCTCAATTTTTAAAAAGCTGTTGATTTTAGGAGGCTTTCTATATCTTATATTTCCTGTTGATATTATTCCTGACTTCATAATAGGCCTAGGATTATTAGATGATGCTGCAGTGTTATTGTTTATCTGGAATGCAATAAAATCCGAACTCAGCGAATATGAAGATAAAATTGTCGGTACTCATGTAGACGAGTCAAAGATTATCGAGGTGGATTTCAAAAAGGAAGATGATGAAAAATAGGAGTGATTTTGTGAAGAGGTCATTGACAGTAATAGGGTTATTGATTCTTGTTTTAATTATAGTTTCATGTGTCGGGTTTACAGGGGCTGACAATGGTGCTGTTTCTCCGCCAAGCGATGCTGAAGCTGCACCGCCGGTAGAAAAAAAGGAAATTACAATCTCCATGGTGGGAGATATGACTTTTGTAAAAAGTGTGGATACCATCATGAAAAAAAATGGAGATGGATTCATATTGGGGGGTTTCGGTCCCTATATGAAAAAAAGCCATATTGTCTTAGGCAACTTGGAAACTTCAGTTTCCAAAAGAGGAAAGGCTATTGAGAATAAGCAGTATACCTTCAGAAGCAGGCCGGAAGTGATGAAAGTGCTTAAGGATAATAATTTTGCTGCTGTAAGCATTGCCAACAATCATATTTTGGATTATGGTATGGAGGCTTATCTGGATACTCTGGATAATTTAAAGAAACATGGACTTTTATATGCCGGCGGTGGTAAAAATAAAGAAGAGGCAGATAAGGGAGTAATAATTGAAAAGGATGGAATAAAGGTAGGATTTTTGGCCTTCAGCAAGGTTATTCATTCTGTAGATTGGTATGCAAAAAAGAATAGACCGGGTATAGTAGGTGCTTATAAGGTTCAAGAGCCGTCATTTGTCAAGACAATTAAAGAAATGAGAAAAAATTGTGATGTATTGGTAGTATCTGTTCACTGGGGAGCGGAAGGCTCTGATCAAATCAGAGATGAAGAACAATATATAGGTCATAGCATGATCGATGCAGGTGCGGATATTATCATGGGGCATCATCCTCATGTTGTTCAGGGCATAGAGATTTATAAAGAAAAACCCATTTTCTATAGCTTTGGCAATTTCATATTTTACAATTTCAAGTCTCCTTTGAGCAATCAGACCATGATGGCTACTGTAACTGTAGATGACAAGGGGAATATATCAAAGGTGAATATTGTTCCGGGGAAAATAATTAATGGAAAACCCACTCCTATGGAAGGTGTAGAAAGAGAGAAATTCATTAAATATTTCAATGGTTTGAATATAAATTATTATGTGGACTAATGTTTTTGGCATGGGAGGCAGCATATGCTTTTACTATTAGCTTCTATAGCTCCATCAGTGGCGCTAATGTATTTTTTTTATATGAAGGATAAGTATGAAAAGGAACCAAGACAGCTACTCATCAAAGCTTTCTTTTACGGTGCTCTTTCCGTTATTCCCATACTTTTTGTGGAGATGAGGCTCCATGTTTTTGATATGACAGCAAATAGAAGTCTTATAGCCGCGGGATATACAGCTTTTATAGTAGCGGGTTTAGTAGAGGAAGGTTTCAAATTCCTAGTATTTTACTTGTTCATATGGCGCCATCACGAGTTTGATGAGATGTATGACGGCATAGTTTACAGCGTTTTTGTATCTTTGGGTTTTGCTACTATAGAAAACATTGGTTACGTATTATCTACCGGCTTTAGCGTTGCTTTATTGCGATCCATTACAGCTATTCCAGCTCATGCTATGTTTGGAGTAGCCATGGGATACTACCTGGGAATTGCTAAATTTGTCGGATCACCCTATAGAGAGAAATACTTCAGATTAGGACTTATAGTCCCTGTAGCGCTCCACGGAATATATGATTTTATATTGTTTTCTCAAAGATATTACATAATGTCTGTCTTCGTGATTTATCTCATATACCTTTGGAGAAGAGGCATGAGAAATGTGAGAGAACTGGTGGAATGTTCACCTTACAAGGATGATACAGATAGAGAAGATGATGATAGTTCTTGTGACTTTGAAAAATAAAGTGATGGTTATCACGTGGATTGGGCTTGTTTGCTAGAACTTTGCCTCCTCCTTCGGTTCTCTACATAATCGTAAAATGCCTCCAACCGTGTCTGGTAGCCTGCTTCGCCAGTTTGCTCATCCACTATGAGATAGAGTATAGGTATACCATAATCCTTTTCAATCTGGGGAAGTATGGAGCGGGATACAATCTCCGGCATGCAGCTCATGGGATATATTTGTATAAGGCCATCATAGCCTGATCTCGCGTAATTCACAGCATGACCTATGCATTGTTGTGTATGACCTCCTATGAGCACAGGGAGATAAGGCTTGGATAATTCCTTTTCTAGTTTATATGGCTTTTCTCTCTTCAGGGGTTTTATTAGATTGTTCTCAGCCCAATCCCGCACAGTCATTGAGCGGTGCACCTCTGCCCCCATATCCCCTAGCCTATCCTCTGCATTAAGATTGGAAAAAGGGTCTATAATGGTGTATATTTCTCCAATTATTCCAATTTTGATGGGCTTCATTTCCATATCTATATCCAAGGTTAATAGTTGATCCATGGTTTTCTCTATGAGATCGGATATTTCCTTTGAACCTTTTGCATATAGCACCTGTGATCTAAACCTATGCATTATGCTATTAATCTTTGCTTTGTCCTTGGCTCTAGGTCTTACGAAATATTGAATCTCATTTAATTTATCTATCTGCTCACATACTTTGTATGCACTAAGAAAAACCTTAAAACTTTTGTGACTTTCTCCTCCACTGAGCTTTTTTATATTTTGAAAAAATTTATTGATTCCTTCTCTTGGAGGATCGAGTATTATCATATCAACATCATAGCCCATATCTTCTAAAATCAGCTTTTGGAGTGGACCGTAATAGCCAAAACGGCAAGGACCGCAGCTTCCTGTTATAACTATGGTATCTGCTCCTTCTTCTATGCTTCTCACATAATTGCCCAACATTATTTTAAAAGGCAGGCAAACGCTCTCAGGGGATTCCTTAGCTCCCAATCTTAATGTGCTTTGCGTACTAAAAGGGGGAATTATACTTTCTATGCCCAAATCATCGAACATGGCTTTTGCCGCAATATATGCTTCTCCCATATGGGGATAAGTCAGCTTCACATCATTTCCCTCCTGTATACAAGATCCAAAAATGCTTCCAAGCGGGTATTAAAATTGGCATCGCCGGTATGTTCATCCAAAGTTATTACCATAAAGGGTTTCCTGTAGGTTTTTCTCCCTAAACGCTCAATAAGATCAATGGATAAAGAATCAATACCACAACCAAAGGATGTTAGCATGAGAATTCCATCAATTTTGCTGTTGTCCATCATGTATAGGGCACTGCCTATCAAATCCTTGCTGCTGCTCCAGAACATTCTTTTTCCAAGCACGCTGCATTTTTCCTCAATTACTTTTTTATCCAACATTTCAGGCAACAAGAACTTGATACCCTTATTAGATAGTTTTTCTAACAGCTTCATGTTTATGAAGCTGTCATATAGAAGGTAAGGATGAGTAGCAATGCCTATTAGAGGGCCATTATTACTCACAGGAATATCAGTTTCATTCATGTATTTCCCAGGAAGGCAGCCCTGCAAAAGAGTGTTTTCATATATATTAAGTTCTTTAGCTGCCTTAGCAGCAGCTCGTTTTATGAGGTATGGATTTGAGGTAAACCTTTTGCCCACTGCATAAAGGGCTTTGATGAGATTGCTTTTTCTTTTGTACAAATCAATTTCCACGTCTATAATCTGTGGAAGCTCAGGCAGGGAGAACTTTACCATTTCAGGCAGACCACCAAATTTTGGGCATATGTATTCTCTTGGAACTACACTAGTCAACCTAGGGATTAGCATATAATCTACCTTATCCTTAAGATACTGGACATGACCATGATATACTTTTACCGGCAGGCAGGCATCATCAATACAATATCTTGAACCCATATCCAATATTTCTTTATTGGTCTGGGGTGATGGCACCATCTCTGCTCCTAATTCTGTGAGAAAAGCTTTGGTAAATGGATAGTATTTATAGAAGTACATACCCCTCGGTACACCTATTTTTATGCTCAAAAAAATCACCTCTCCACAACTAGTATTATTGACTGTAGAGAGGTTTTTTAAACATAACTCATTTGTGATAGGGCATTTCTAATAGGTCATGGGTTACGGAAAACACGGATTGACACAGATGGGGCAAGGATTTTCACGGAAAGGAATATTTGGTGATAATATTAAATTAGCGGAGCCTGTAATTGTTATGAAAACTATATAGTATTGTCATCCTGTGGGTTCCACCCGAACGATAATACCCTCAGCACATATCATATATACACACATACCGGTTCATATTTAGAATAGATTTCTCCAACCGTGTAATTCAGTGAAAAAATCTGTGTTAATCAGTGTTCCCCGTTTCCTCACTTCACATTATGCCATAGAATAGCAACCCCAAGCCTCCCGATATGACTATAGCCAGTATGGGATTAATTTTAAGCTTGTATACTCCTAAGAAGACTAATACTCCTATTATTATGCTTTTATAATCCACGAAGGAAACTTTGCCTATGGTATAGCAGGCTGTGGCAATGATGCCCAAAACGGCAGGTCTTATGCCTTTTAATACCCATTTCACCCAATCGAGGTGCTTGAATTTGTTGAAATATATAGAGACTATAAGAGCTAGAATCGTAGGAACCAAAAGCACCCCTATGGTGCCTAATAAAGAGCCCCAAAATCCCGCCACCTTGTAGCCCACATATGTAGAAGAGTTAACTGCTATAGGACCAGGAGTCATCTCGGCCACGGCTACTATATCAACGAATTCTTTGGTGCCCAGCCATCCCTTGCTTTGAATTATTTCTTTTTGAATAAAAGATACAACAGCATAGCCTCCGCCAAAGCTAAAGGCTCCAATTTTTACAAAAGAAAAGAATATCTTTAATAACAGATCCATCATTTTTGCTCCTCCTCTCTGAAAAAGAAGAAGCCTATAATGCCGGAAACAATAACAGCTAGAAACGGATGTATATTTAAGAATATCATGCCTAATAGAGTTCCTAGTGATATAAGTATATTTTTTGATTTAAAGCCTATGGATTTTGCCAATTTTATTACTGCATAAATGATCAATGATACTACCGCAGGTCTTATTCCACTGAAAATATTCTGGACCACTATACTATCCTTTATGGTGGTAAAGAATATTGCGATGATGAGTATTATAAGAAAAGAAGGCAGGGCAGTGGCAAATACTCCTGTGATGGCTCCCAACACTCCTGCCATCCGATATCCTACATAGGTGGCTGCATTAGTAGCCAATGGTCCAGGAAGGCTATTGGTTAAAGCAATAGCATCTAAAAATTCATCCTGGGTTATCCATTTTTTATTTTCCACTATTTCTCTTTGTATTACAGGAACCATTGCATAGCCGCCACCTATGGTAAAGCAGCCTATTTTGAAAAAAGTACTAAAAAGTTCATAAAGCATTGTTTCACCTACTGCTATTAAAATTATATTCTTATATTATGCCATTTAACATGGGCTGTCAAACCTGCTAAAAAAGGCATGTAATATAATAGAATGTACAGTATAATATAATTATTAAATATAAAACAATATAAAAACACAGGAGGTTATATAGATGAAGGACAATATGA
>JAQUTA010000098.1 GCA_028709965.1 Lutispora sp. | reverse complement strand
ACATATGGAAATTCTCGCTTTGATATGTACTTTGAGAAGGAAAACAGTAAAGGCTTTATAGAAGTTAAGGGAGTGACACTTGAGGAGAATGGATTGGCAATGTTTCCGGACGCTCCTACAGAAAGAGGCAGGAAGCATCTAATAGAGATGGGTCACGCAGTTTTACACGGATATGAAGGGTATATTATTTTTTTGATTCAGATGAAGGGTGTACAGGCTTTTTCACCAAACTTTATTATGGATCCAAAATTTTCAGAGGAGCTAAAGTGCTGTGTTGACAAAGGTGTGAAAGTTTTAGCCTACGAATCTATTGTATTAAAAAATGAAATAAGCATATCCCAAGAAATCAAAGTGATTGGAATCAAATCCCAGCATAACATTGGTTGAAGAATTAGATAATAATACTGAGAAAACTAATGGAGGTAGATATAAAAATGCAGGGTAGAGTAGATAATACACATCACCATCTTCCCGGGGTAAAGTGTGTGGTAAACACATGTCATTACCATGCTTCAGATGATTGCTGTACTGCTGAAAAGATTGAGATACAGCATAGAAATGCTACAACATCCAAGGAAACAGATTGCGCAACTTTTGCCCCTAAATAATTATATATAAATTAATAAGCTGCCAATGAGGCAGCTTATTTCATATTGTCTATATTTATTGAAAATCCATTTCAACTTCGCAATCGCATCCGGGGCAGGCTCCCATTATTTTACCATTTACATCAAAGAACTCCATATCATCCCCACACAAAAAGCATTTCAAGCTTAGCTTTTTATTGTCAAGATATCTTCCAAGGAATCTTACATTAGAGCCTCTTGCAATCATCTTCGAATATGCTTTGCTTTCATTTTTATTTTTTATCAATTCATTCTTCGAGGTTATAAAGTTTATATTCTCAAGTTGAAGAGTTTTACGAGCATTTTCTAGGGAACGAATTTCATCTGTTATTTCCATTATTCTGTCTTGGTTTGATGAGATTTTGTCATTTAATTCTTCAATAACATCAACTTCTTCATCATAATTAAAAAATAACCTATAAGCATGCATATGATTTTCTTGATGGTTAAATTCTGCTTCACAGAATCTGCAATGGTCTATAAATGGGATATCATCTTCATCAACATAAGAGTTACCTAGTTCATTGCAATAGGGGCATTGGATTATATATATAGTAGCTACATAATCCCTTTTTTCCATTTCATTAAACAGTCTTTCATGTTCAGTTCCTGTAAGGTCAAGTTCCTTAATAATATCTGGATATAGTACATCGTTTTCTGAATACTGTTCTAGTATCTCAATAAACTTCTCTGCCTTCTTTCCAGGAATAATATTCTGTTTCTTTAAAAACTCTATTAAATTCATAAAACATCCTCCAATATAGTATTCGCGATTCAATATTGTTATACAAAGTATAGCATGAATGGAAATGCAACACAATATTCCTATTGGTCAATGATAAAAAAAGTTGACACTAAATTAAAACTAGATTATAATGTATAAAAATGCATATTCATATAAAGATTATGATGGGAAGAGTAAATTGGGAAGGTAGTTAAAGAGAGTCGGAGATGGTGAGAGGCCGATACGATAATCCAATTGAAGAACATCCCGGAATTTCTAACCGAAATCAAAGGAGAGTAGGCTTAGACGTAGCCAAGGCGTTATACTTGGGCGATATCGAATACAGTTTTATTCCGTATCGGCAGAGTGAACCATATGTTAATCAGGGTGGTACCGCGGAAGCAATGCCTTTCGTCCCTTTGTTTTTAGGGATGATGGGTATTTTTTATTTTAATTTTTTAGCATTTGGAGGATGAAATATGGGAAAAGTTACTTTTATTGAACCTAAGAGTTATAGTTCTATGCATGATATTTTAGAGACACAGATAGCTATTAAGAGGATTAAAGATTATTTTCAAAGAAGCTTGTCCGAACAATTGAATCTTACAAGGGTTTCTGCGCCCTTGTTTGTTACAACTGATACGGGTTTGAATGATTATTTAAATGGAGTTGAGAGACCTGTGTCCTTTGATGTGAAGTCCATGAAAGGAAAGAGGGTGGAGATAGTTCAATCCCTTGCCAAGTGGAAGAGAATGGCACTTCATAAATATGGATTTGATTCATATGAAGGCTTATATACTGATATGAATGCCATTAGAAGAGATGAGGATTTGGACAATATACATTCTATTTATGTTGACCAATGGGATTGGGAAAAAATCATACTAGAAAAAGACAGAAATGTGGAATTTTTAAAGGGCACCGTGAAAAGAATTTATAAAGCTTTTAAGGACACAGAAGCATATTTAAATAGCATTTATTCAGGTTATGAGACAATATTACCTGAAGAAATAACTTTTATTACTGCTCAGGAACTTGAGGATATGTATCCTGATAAAACTCCCAAAGAGAGAGAAAATGCAATAGCAAAGGATAAAGTAGCAGTGTTTATTATTGGTATTGGTGGAAAATTAAATTCAGGTGAGAAGCATGATGGGAGATCTCCGGATTATGATGACTGGCTTTTAAATGGGGATATACTTTTTTGGTATCCTGTTTTAGATATGGCATTGGAATTATCTTCTATGGGAATAAGAGTGGATAAAAACACCTTGTTGAAGCAGCTTAAGTTATCAGGCTGCGAAGATAGGCTTTCATTGGAATACCATCAAATGTTACTGGAGGATAAACTGCCCTTAACTATTGGTGGCGGCATAGGTCAATCAAGGATATGCATGTTTTTCCTCAAAAAGGCACATATAGGTGAGATACAGGCCTCCATATGGCCCCAAGAGATGATAAACGTTTGTGAAGCTCATAAGATAGCGCTGCTGTAAAGGCTCTTTGCATACACATATGTATTATATTGCGACATAAAGGTTACGGAGAACACAGATTTTCACAGAATCTTTCACAGATTCACACTGTAGGAGTAAAAGATTATAAAAGATTTCCGTGTAAATCAGTGCTAAATCAGTGTTAATCAGTGTTTTCCGTTCCCCATTCTCTTATGTCGCATTCTTTAGAAAAGGAGAACTATATCTTCTCCGGTTCGTCGAAGCTCACTCCAAAGGTTTCAACTGTTACTTTTTTCATTCTTTGATCCTTAATAGGCTTATCTCCGAAATCTGTGGGAGAGTTGACAATTCTGTCTGCTTCATCAAGACCTTCGGTGACTTTGCCAAAGGCAGCGTAGGCTCCATCAAGGTGAGGAGCAGCTTCTACCATAATGAAAAATTGAGAGCCGGCAGAATTCGGTTGCATAGCTCTAGCCATTGAGATTACTCCCTTGTCATGTTTTAAGCTATTGTTAAATCCATTTGACGAAAACTCTCCTTTTATAGAGTAGCCTGGACCTCCTGTGCCTGAACCATTAGGGCATCCACCTTGAATCATAAAGCCTGGAATAACTCTGTGGAATATGAGTCCGTCATAGAAGCCTTTGTTGACAAGAGATACAAAATTCTTTACGGTATTCGGAGCTATTTCTGGATACAGCTCAATTTTTATTGTTTTTTCATTTTCCATTTCAATGGTGACTATTGGATTAGTGCTCATATAATATCTTCCTTTCTTTTGTATATCAAACCTATTTTATATTAAATATGACGTGATGTAAAATATATTATGCGGCATTGATCAGAAAAATATATTATAATGTAAGAAATATGTATAATCGCTTTAGGAGAATGATAAATGTCGGTGGAATGGGATAATAAAAGATATAATAATTTGAATTATTTTTTAAGGCACAAATTTGGTGAAAAGGTATTCAAGATATCTCTGGACGGAGGTTTTACTTGTCCCAACAGGGATGGAAGTATATCCCATAAAGGATGCATTTTTTGCAGCTTGAGAGGTTCAGGGGATTTCACCATGACAAACAAGGATCTTTCGCTTCAGTTTGAAGAGGCTAAAGGCATGATGCAGAAAAAGTGGAGGAGTGGTAAGTATATCGGCTATTTTCAAGCTTATACAAATACCTATGCCCCTGTCGATGTTTTGAGAGAAAAATATTACACAATACTGGACAAGGAAAATGTGGTTGGCTTGGCTATAGCTACAAGACCTGATTGTTTACCTACAGATGTCCTCGATCTACTGGAAGAGTTGAATAAAGAGACATATCTATGGGTAGAGTTGGGCTTGCAAACTATAAAAGAGGATACTACTAAGCTTATTAACAGTGGGTACACATTAGAGGATTATGTCAATGGTGTCGAGGAATTAAAAAAGAGGAATATTGATATAGTTACTCATTGTATATTGGGATTACCCGGCGAGACTAAATCAGATATGCTAGAAACTGTTGATTTCGTTGCAAAAACAAATACTCAAGGAATAAAGCTCCATCTTCTTCATCTCATGAAAGATACACCTATGGTAAAGTTATATGAAGAAGGAAAACTAGAGTTCTTAGGGAAAGATGAATATGTTGATTTGGTAGTGGACTGTATTGAGAAGCTTCCAACCGATATGGTAATACACAGATTGACTGGAGACGGACCCAGGGCTACGTTAATAGAGCCAAGGTGGAGTCTTAATAAATGGGAAGTTTTAAACGCTATAGATGACATCCTTAAAGAAAGGGATACATGGCAGGGAAAGAAATTCGGATTATAGTTGAATTTCTTTTCCCGATTTGAAATCCACATATTTTTTTTGGGCGTCCTTGAAAGCAACGAGAATGGCTTTTTGTGATGAACCCAAGTATCTTTTTTCTACTTCAGCTCGTATTTGATAGTAATCATGCCTAATGCTTTTTCCAATAAAAAGGGTTTTGACAAATTCATTGGTCAAAGGCAATATGGAATTGCATTCCACGTCAATAATTTCTTCGGTTTGGCTATTAACAACAAATCCCATGAAAAACACCCCATATACATGAGTTATTGGATTATTCTGCTGAGATTTAGAATTGCCTATTATATAGGTAGTGTCTTTGGCATATTTCATAGCAAATACCTCCTTTCATATAAACTATCACAAAAATATTATTTATGTAAGAGGATTTTTTTGAAATATATAGAATATTAATAATTAAGATTTGAATAGCCTCAATGGTCTATACACCATTGACTTTTCAAAATCATTTATTATGTCGCAGCATTTATCACTGAACCAATCCGCCCTAAGACCCCCGTACCCCAGGGCACCTTCTCTTGCCCTTGCAGGGCAATTCACCTTGCCTCTGTAGGTGGCGGATACCCAAGGGCGGCTAAGTCCAGTATGGACTCGACTAACATTCAGGGGGGGTTGAATCCCCCTCTGAATGAAGTCTCGTTCAATTTTCGTAAATGAAGTTCGGCAGAAAGAGTTATTACAGCTTTTTCTGTCGAATTTTTGTATTGTTGACCAAACTTAAGGAGGTATTGGATGTTAAAGGATGTAATATTAAAAAACTTGCGAGGAGCAAAGGGGAATATATCAATAGTGCTGAAGGATTTAGAGAAAGAGGAAATGATATTTGAGCTTGATTCTTGTAGAGTGGTTCCTTCAGCCAGCACAATAAAAATTCTTATAATGATAGAGGCATTAAGACAAGTAATGGAAGGAAAGCTTTCTCTTGATGATGTTATTTTTGTTAAGCCTAATGAGAGAGTTGACTTCAGTATTATATCAGACTTAGACATGATTTGTTACAGCATAAAGGATCTTATAACACTTATGATCATTGTTAGTGATAACACTGCTACTAATGTGCTTATAGATATTTTAGGCTTTGACAACATAAATAATGAAGCAGAGAGGATGAGGCTGAAAGGCACAGCTCTCAAGAGAAAGATGATGGATTTTGAAGCAGCGAGACAGGGCAGGCAAAACATTACTACTGCGTGGGATATGGCATATATGATGGAAGCCCTTTATAAAGGTTCAATACTTGATAGAAGCATGTGCGATATTGCTATAAATATTTTAAAAAAGCAAAAACATAAAGATTTGCTTACAAGATATATTGCTGATGAAGTTCTTGTAGCGCATAAATCGGGAGATTTAGAAAACCTCAACCATGATATAGGTATTTTCTATCTGTCCAATGTCACCTATTTACTAGGGGTATTTGTTACGGAAGCGAAAAGCAATATAGCAGCCAAGCATATAATAGGCAAAATATCTGAGATTGTATATAATGACTTTTGTTAAAAGATTTAGGAGGCGATTGTATGAAAATTTTATCCGTTGAAACAGACCTTATTTTTATAAAATTAAAAAAACCATTTAAAACAGCACTAAGGCAGGTGTCTGTTGTAGAAAGTATAATAGTTAAGCTGATTACCGATACAGGAGAGATCGGCTATGGTGCGGCTTCTCCTACTGCTGTTATTACAGGCGATATCAACGAATCAATAATAGGCTCTATAAATAATTATATTGCTCCTGCTGTAATGGGCATGGACATCGAAGAATTGGAAGCAATAATGCAAAGGGTTGAGTCCTCTGCGGTGCATAACACAAGTGCCAAGGCTGCAGTAGACATAGCTCTATATGATCTTTTTGGCAAAAGATTTAATATACCATTATACAAGCTTTTCGGGGGAGCGCGAAAAGAGATTGAATCAGATATAACCATTAGCGTGAATTCTCCTGTGGAAATGGCGGAAGATGCAGTAAACTATGTAAGAAATGGATATACAACACTAAAAACTAAGGTAGGAGTTAATGGGAAACTGGACATACAAAGGGTAAAAGCCATAAGAGATGCTGTTGGACCTAATATACAGCTTAGACTTGATGCAAATCAGGGCTGGTCACCTAAAGAAGCAGTAAAAACCATTAGAGCTATGGAGGATTTGGGCTTTGATATTGAGCTAGTGGAGCAGCCGGTTAAAGCCCATGATATAGAAGGCTTGAGATACGTTACTCAAAACGTTGAAACTCCTATTATGGCAGATGAGGCTTTGTTCTCTCCTTACGACTGCTTTACATTGCTCAAGGAGAGAGCCGCAGACATATTGAATATAAAGCTGATGAAATGCGGGGGGCTTCATAATGCTCAGAAGATAAATGCCATGGCGGAGAGTTGTGGGGTAGAGTGCATGATAGGCTGCATGATTGAGAGCAAGGTAGGCATAGCTGCAGCCGCTCATTTTGCCGGAGGCAAACTGAATATTACCAGAGCAGACTTAGATGCTATAGATTTGATAGCAAAAGAGCCCATTTCAGGTGGAGTGGAACTGGTAGGTAACAAATTAGTACTAAGTGATGCAGCTGGGATTGGTATAAAAAGCATAAATTATGATGGAGGTGCAGCAGATGAAAGCCCAAAGTAATAAGTTGGCTATAACTATGAAAAATGTTATCCCTTTAAAATTGAAACCTTCTTTTGACAGCGAAGTAGCTGATGAAAGTTTATACGGTATGACACTGGAGCTGATAGAGGAGCTTGAGGACGGATGGTTTAGGGCAAGAACTCATTATAATTATGAAGGCTATGTTCATGAGAGCAGCATTTTTATTGATAAAGGGAGGGCTATAGAATGGCAGAAAATTGCTGACTGCTATATAACCCACGGTATTGTTGATGTTTTAGCAGAGCCCAAATATGCCAGCTATCAGTTGGAAACGATGACAAGAGGGGCATTTATTCACTTGACCGGCAGACAAGAGGATCGATGGTGCGAAGTGGAGCTTATTGATAAAAGGAAAGGTTGGATACGAAAGGAATTTTACAAGAAGATGCCACGCTTTGATTTGAGAAAACAAGAGAATGAGGTAAGAAAGAGTATACTCGATACTGCTTTTTCCTATTTAGATACTCAATATAGATGGGGCGGTAAGAGCCCCTT
>JAQUTA010000097.1 GCA_028709965.1 Lutispora sp. | reverse complement strand
AAAACTGCTAAATAGCAGTTTTTTTAATTTTTGAAAATGGTTACGGTTCTATTCACGATACATGTCTTATATATTTAAATAAGCCATTATGGGAAATGGGGGGTTATGATGTTTAAGGCATCGGAATTAAGACAAAAAGAAATTATTAATATTTCAGATGGTAAAAGAATGGGTTTTGTGTCAGACGTAGAAATAAATATGGAGACAGGTATCATTGAGGCAATAATAATACCGGCAGAAAGCAAGCTGTTTCGTGTCATATCAAAAGAAAGCGATATTATAATACCGTGGCAAGATATAAAAAAGATGGGTATAGATGTAATACTGATAGATAAAAACCCGCAGTGAAATATGTATAGTGGAGTAAAACAAAGTAATACAAAGGATTATTGGGCAAATTAAGCAAATCTAGGTTCAATAATCATCAATGGCTATATGATGTAGTATATAATTATATTATATACTACATGTAGGTTAGGAGGAATAGCGGTGAAATGTCCCTATTGTGGTTGTAATGAAAGCAAGGTAGTTGACTCAAGGCCTGCAGATGAATATACAGTAATAAGACGCAGAAGGGAATGTGAAAGCTGCTCTAAAAGATTTACCACATATGAGAAGGTAGAAGAGATGCCTTTAGTAATAGTTAAAAGAGACGGCAGCAGAGAGCTTTATCAAAGGAATAAGATTGTAAATGGAATTCTTAAGGCTTGCGAAAAGAGGCCGGTCTCTATTAAGGATATCGAGGATATGGCAGACAATATTGAAAAAGAGCTGTACAATACAATGGATAAGGAAATCAATAGCAAAAAAATAGGAGAGATGGTCATGGCTAGATTAAGAAAGTCGGATGACGTTGCCTATGTTCGTTTTGCTTCTGTGTATAAACAATTTAAGGACATTAACACTTTTTTAGAGGAACTTAATAAGCTTATGAATGAAGGTTAGCCCTAAATTTAACCACACTCATATAAAAATTATATTGACAAAAAAATATAAGGCTATTATAATTAAAACATACTAGTTTAGTCGGAATTGAATATTTAAAGGCTATGAATGGAAAGTGTAGGTATAAAGTACTTTTATAGAGAGAGATTGTCTAGGCTGAAAGCAGTCTTAAAAGTGCTTACTGAAAGTGCATCCTGGAGCTTTAGGTCGAACATTGTTAGGCTGTTACGGAAGCATCCGTTATAATTGCATGGGTATGTTGGTACCTATAAAGTATTTTTAAGAGTGGAACCGCAGGATTAAGCTGCCTCTTAATAGAGATTGGTAATTTCTATTAAGAGGCTTTTATTATTTAAAAACAGTTCAAGAACCAAATAATTAAGAGGAGTTGTTATAATGTTTAAAAAATTGAATGAAGACATTGTTGCTGTAATGGAGAGAGATCCTGCAGTCAAAAGCAAATTAGAGGCTATCCTATGCTATCCTGGATTGCATGCAATAATTTTTTATAGGATAAGTCATTTTTTCTATAGGAGAAAAGCTTTTGTAATAGCCAGACTAATATCTCAAATGGGGCGTTTTTTTACCGGCATAGAAATTCATCCTGGAGCAGTAATTGGGAAAAGGCTTTTTATTGACCATGGCATGGGAATTGTAATCGGAGAAACAGCTGAAGTGGGAGACGATGTAACTTTATACCAAGGAGTGACTCTTGGGGGTACAGGTAAAGATACAGGGAAAAGGCATCCCACAATCCATAATAATGTAACTGTCGGATCCGGAGCTAAGATTTTGGGACCAATAACTGTGGGAAACAATGCAAAGATAGGAGCTGGAGCTGTAGTATTAAGATGTGTTCCTGCAAATACAACTGCTGTAGGAGTGCCTGCTCATGTAACTAAAAAAACTAATGAGATGCTAAGAATTGACTTAAACCATACAGATTTACCAGACCCAGTGGAAATGAGAATTAAAGAGTTGGAAGAAAGAATAAAAAACTTGGAAACCTCATTAACGTTTTTAGATGATTTGAGAGAATCCTGTTGATTATTGATGATGATAAGGGCTATTATATTATTAAATCAAACTATTATGGACTTGGAGTGAGTAATATAATATGGCTTTTAAAATTAACAAAATGGGAAATTTGATTTACCTTACCATCCCTTCCTTTACAGATACAGGGATGGTAAGGCATTGTTTTACTACAAGACAAGGGGGCGTAAGCCAAGGGCTTTATGCTGCTTTAAATACTTCTCCTTATAAAGAGGAACCTATTGAAACAACAAATAAAAATTTAGATATAATCTGTAGAGCTATAGGCATAGATTATAAAAATCTTGTTATGACAGATCAGACTCATAGCGATAATATTAAAGTAGTCGATGAAGGATTTTTGTATGAAAAGGATTACAGTAATAGAGAGCTAATTGGTTATGATGCATTAATCACAAATTTACCCCATATTCCCCTTATAACTTTTTATGCTGATTGTGTACCAATATATCTTCTTGATCCTGTTAACAGAGCTATAGGTCTGGTTCATTCAGGTTGGAAAGGCACAACGCTTCATATTGGGCAGAAAACTCTTGAAAAAATGAGAATCCATTATGGAACTAGACCTGAGCATTGCTTGGCAGCCATTGGACCTTCTATTGAAAAGGACTGCTTTGAAATAGGTGAAGATACTGCAGAAATATTTAAACAAAGTTTCAAGGACTATCATGATATCATTTTTCCAAAAGATAATGGTAAGTATTTAGTGGATTTATGGAATGTAAATATGCAAATGCTGATAAGAACAGGTGTGAAGCAGGAGAACATCACTGAGAGCAAAATGTGCACTAAATGCAATGCTGAGCTATTATATTCTTACAGAAGAGACAAAGGACAAAGTGGAAGCCTTTCAGCCATTATGGAGCTTAACTATTAGGGAGTGGATGTATGAGTATCAAGATATTAGTTATTGAGGATGATTATAATATTCAGGAGCTTCTGAGATACAATCTGGAGAGTAACGGATACGAAGTTATTGCTGCAGTGAATGGCAATAAGGGATACAAAATGGCATTGAATAACTCACCAGATGTTATTTTACTTGATGTAATGATACCTGGTGCTGATGGCTTGGAAGTATGTAAAATGATTAGAATGAATGAAAAAATCAAAAGAATACCAATACTTATGGTCACAGCAAAAAGCGAGGAACTGGATAAAATTTTAGGCTTAGAGTTGGGGGCCGATGATTACATAACAAAACCTTTTAGCATAAAGGAACTTATCGCCCGTATAAAAGCTGTAATGAGAAGGTTTAATGAGAATAAAGACGCTATAGAAGAAAAACCAATTGGGAACAAACTTGTATTCAGAAATTTAGAAATTGATGGAGAAAAATATGAAGTAAAAATTGATGGTAAAAAAGTAGTTCTTACACTAAAAGAATTTGAACTGCTGAAGATATTGGCAGAAAGCCCTGGGAGGGTAATGACAAGAGATTTTTTATTGGACAATGTTTGGGGTTATGAATATATCGGCGGGACAAGGACTGTGGATGTCCATATAAGACATCTCAGACAGAAACTTTGGGAAGGTCAAGGAGAAGGCATGATACAGACAATAAGAGGTGTGGGTTATAAATTTGATGATTCAGGTGAATTATAATGCAAAAAAAGATATTTCTCAATCTGTTTTATGTGTTGCTAATTGGCATTACCATTAGCGGTCTGTTATCTTATAGTACAATTGAATCTACATACAATAAAGGTGTTGAAGATAAACTTGTATCTAATGCCTATTTAACTGCGGAAATTATTAGTGAAAGATTGGATGTACATGGTTTTGATAATATTAATGATTATGTAAAAAAAATAAGGACCTCTGATGAAATGCGGATTACCTTAATCAATGCTGATGGTACTGTCTTAGCTGATACCTATGAAGATATATCTATAATGGGGAACCACAAAGAACGCCCTGAAGTAAAAAAAGCAATGGCAGGCGTGGGTTCTCTTGAAAAAAGATATAGTAATACCATAAAGGCTAATTATTTATATTATGCTTTGCCTGTAAAAATCAGTATCGAAGATAAAGTTATTGTAAGATTATCAATGCCATTAAGAGATATTGAATTAATCAAGAAAAATTACTTGTCTAATCTATTAATTGGTTTTGGATTAGGATTAGCCATAGCTTTGACTATTGGATATAACGTTGCAAAAAGAATAACAAAACCCTTATCTCAAATTACTCAAATTTCAGAGGAGATAGCTAAGGGAAAATTTGATTTAAAATTGAAGGTAATAGGAAAAGACGAGATAACTAAACTTGCAGGAACAATAAACAATATGTCAGAGCAACTTCAATATTATATTAATGGACTAAACTGTAGAAATAAGGAAATAGAAGCAATACTAAGCAGTGTAATAAATGGAATAATTGCAATAGATAATTATCAAAGGATACTGTTTATAAATAAGTATGCAAAAAAAATATTGGATATTGAAGAAGAATTAGAAGGACGTCATCTTATGTATATGCTTAGAAATCACCAGATAAATGAGCATTTGAAAAACACTATTGAAAACAAAAAATTTAATGAGATTGAGATTACATTAAACTATCCGGAAGAAAAAAACATTATATTATATACCAATCCCATTATGGAACATAACGGATTAAATTCCATTGGTATAATACTTACACTTCAAGATGTAACTAGGATAAGAAAACTAGAAAGAATAAAGAGTGAATTTGTTGCAAATGTATCACATGAATTGAAAACTCCCTTGACTTCTATAAAAGGATTTATTGAAACCCTGAAGGAAGGTGCTATGAAGGATGAAAAGACAGCACTAAGGTTTCTGAATATTATAGATCATGAAGCTGATCGGCTTACCAGCCTAATCTCTGATATACTGGTACTTTCTGAATTAGAAAATAGAAAAGAAAAAAATACAATGGATAGATTTGACATAAATACTGCTATTGAAGAGGTTATTCTCATTTTAAATTCTCAATCAGAAAAAAAGAATATAAAAATTCAAAAATTCATACCAGAAAACATAGGTTTTCTATATGGTGCTAAGGATAAATTTAAACAGATGATGATTAACCTTATTGATAACTCTATTAAGTATTCTCATGAATATAGCAAAGTAATGATTGAAGCGTATATTGAAGATGATTATAAAGTTATTTCAATACAGGATTTTGGCATAGGGATTTCCCAAGAAAGCATACCAAGGATTTTCGAACGTTTCTACAGAGTCGATAAAGCTAGATCAAGAGTCGGTTACGGAGGTACAGGATTAGGTCTGTCAATTGTAAAACATATTGCAATAAGTTTCGGAGCAGAAATTTCAGTAGATAGTCAAGTTGGGAAAGGCACTCTATTTAAAATAAAATTTCCATTGGTAAAAGAAGAATCGTGATGATGACCATCAGGTTCTTTTTTTATGGATTTAACATGGATTTAACAATAACTTTATATAGGCTTAACATCGTTATACTATTATTTAATTGCAGTATAAAACAGGGAGGAATAGAATTGAAAAAAACAAATATTAAAGGGATGTTAAGTTTAGTTCTTATTATGGGAGTAATACTAACCGGATGTGTTGGACAGCCTGCACCGGCTGAACCAGCAAAGGAAGCAGAAAAACAGAGTATAATAATAAACGGCTCTACTTCAGTGCAGCCTTTAGCCGAAGAACTGGCAAATGCATTTAAAGCTAAGAATCCTAATGCAACTATTGACATACAATCCGGTGGTTCAGGCGTAGGAATCAAATCAGCTATTGATGGTGTGGTAGATATAGGAATGTCATCCAGAGAATTAAAAACCGAAGAAAAGACATTGAAAGAATTCAAAATTGCTACTGATGGCATTGGAGTAATCCTACATCCTGAAAATTCAGTAAATGATTTGACTATTGAACAATTAAGAAAAATATATACAGGCGAGATAACAAATTGGAAGGACGTCGGAGGAAAAGACAGCAATATTACCGTTGTTACAAGAGAAGAAGGTTCAGGAACAAGGGGAGCATTCATTGAGCTTACAGGCTTGGAAGTAAAAGAAGGGGACAAGAAAGTAGATAAAACTTTAGCATCAGCAATAACACAAGGATCTACTGGTGCAGTTATGACAACTGTAGCAGGAGATGCTAATGCAATAGGCTATGCTTCCTTTGGAAGTGCAAAAGACAAAACCGATATAAAACTTATAAGCGTAGGCGGGGTTGCTTGCAGTGAAGAAAATATATATGCAGGAAGCTATAAAATATCAAGACCTTTCTTAATGTTGACAAAGGAAGAGCCAACAGGTCTTGTCAAAGATTTTCTTGATTTTATTCTGAGTGCAGAAGGGCAGAATATAGTTGCTGAAAATAGTTATTTGAAAGCTGCTAAATAGTAAATAGGCATCTGTAAAGATGCCTATTTTTAAGAAGGGAAAGAGCCTAATGAAGATGACAGAAAGAATTTTTGAAAAATTACTCTTGATCTGTGCTGGGATAGCCGTATTGGGAGTAGTTCTCATAGCTCTATTTATTTTTGCAGAGGGCTGGCCTATTATTTATGAAACTGGAGTAATAAACTTTCTTTTCGGCAAGGTATGGGCACCCACTCAAGGTTTATATGGGATTTTCCCAATGATACTTGGCTCCTTTTATGTTACATTAGGAGCATTAATCATTGGAGTGCCAATTGGACTAGGTTGTGCGGTTTATCTTTCCGAAATAGCTTCACTCAAGATTTCAAGGGTTATAAAACCTGGTATCGAGCTATTGGCAGGCATACCTTCAGTAATATATGGCTTATATGGTATGACAATAATAGTACCTTTTATAAGGAATGTTTTCAATAATCAAGGTTTTAGTATTTTAGCAGGAAGCATAATCCTCGCTATAATGATTTTACCTACTGTAATCAATATATCCAAAGATTCTATAGAAGCAGTGCCAAAGGAATATAAAGAAGGATCTCTAGCTCTGGGGTCATCACATTGGCAAGCAATTATTAAGGTAATACTCCCATCAGCCAGGTCTGGCATAATATCTTCTGTCGTATTAGGCATGGGAAGAGCTATAGGAGAGACAATGGCAGTAATAATGATAACGGGAAATAGCACAGCGATTCCTAAAAGCATTCTATCAACTGCCAGGACTCTGACAGGAAATATTGGAATAGAAATGGGATATGCGTCAGGAGAGCATCAAAAAGCATTATTTGCAACAGGTATAGTCTTATTTGTTTTCATAATGGGTTTAAACCTTTTGGCCAATCTTATACCTAAGAAGGTGGGTGAATAATTTGAATGCAATAAATAATATAAAAAGTTCTAGATTTAAGGAGAAAGTTGCTTTTTCACTTCTGTGGGGGTTTTCAGTAATAACGATAATAATTTTGGTACTTATTTTAGCTAATATCATATTAAATGGAGTTACTGGCCTTAGTTTGAGCTTTTTATTAGAAGAACCAAGAAAAATGGGCAAGGAAGGTGGAATACTTTCGGTAATTATATCTACCTTTTATATTGTGATTCTGTCTACGGTTTTTGCTGCTCCAATAGGAGTTGGTGCTTCTGTGTATTTGACTGAATATGCCAAGAAAGGGATTCTTCTAAGAATTATTAGGTTTGGAACTGAATCTTTGGCAGGAATTCCATCTATAATATATGGCTTGTTTGGTTATGCATTCTTTGTAGTGTTTCTCAATCTGAAATATTCTATATTATCAGGAGCCTTGACACTTACTTTGATGATATTGCCAACTATAGTAAGGACTTCAGAAGAGGCAATAAAAGCAGTTCCCCAATCTTATAAGGAAGGAAGCTTGGCATTAGGGGCTACAAATC
>JAQUTA010000096.1 GCA_028709965.1 Lutispora sp. | reverse complement strand
TACATATGAATTGGAATAAAAATAAATCTTGGCAGGTTACTTTTGATAAATTACCTACAACACTAGATATGCTTCGTGGGTTGCCAGAGGCTTGTCTACAAGAGCCTCATTATGCGGCAGCTTTATTAATACCTGCATTGTGCCTATGGCCTGTTAACCAAAAGGCTGCACTTGAAATGATTAACTTTTTAAAAGGACCCCAAGGACTTTCTACACGAGAAATACAGTTTATAAATGAACGCTTAAGAGGTAAAGAATATGTTCCAAGTTCCTACTTTGAAGGAACTTCACCTGCAAATGGGTATAAAATATCAGGACCCTACACCGTAACAATATCTACTGTGCCAACTAGTTATGATGAAGCAGGCTATGTTAAATTATATTTGCAGTCCAGTGGTGCGGATAGTCCACGCCCTGTACAATTACGTAAAAAGGAATCCAGTGGCGAGTGGTTTTTATGGGATCAAATGTTACTGAGTGATATTCGACAGCCTGTTTCAGAAGATCCTTGGTCATAATATCAAAAAGTATAAGGAGGATGTTGTATGGCTACAGAAGTAACTAATTATCAATGCCCGTCTTGCACGGGGCCACTTCATTTCTCAAGTAATAGTGGAAATCTTGACTGTTCCTATTGCGGTGAATCCTTTGATGTAGCAACAATTGAGTTGCTTTATTCCATAAAAGAGGATGATGCTGTGAAAGCAGCAAGTGAGCCGGAGTGGGAATTTAATATAGATGAATGGGGTGGAGAAGAGGCGGAGCATATGCGGGCTTATAACTGCCCTTCTTGTGGGGCACAGATTATTTGTGATGATACCACTGCAGCAACTTCTTGTCCTTATTGTAACAATCCAACAGTAGTACCAGGTCAATTCACCGGAATGCTTAGGCCGGATTTTGTTATTCCATTTAAATTAAATAAAGAGGCTGCAAAAAAGGCCCTTAAAAATTATTATAAAGGTAAAAAATTTTTGTCAAAGACATTTTCTACAGGAAATAAAATTGAAGAGATTAAAGGTATATATGTTCCGTTTTGGCTATTTAATGGGATAAGCGACGGGGATATTTCTTACCGTGCTACAAGAAATCATGTTTTCACCCAAGGAGACGAAAGGGTAACGGTTACAGAACATTATCAAGTGGAACGACAAGGGAATGTTGTCTTTGAAAAGGTACCTGTGGATGGGTCTAGTAAAATGCCGGATGCACATATGGATGCAATAGAACCCTTTGATTATTCAGCACTTGTACCTTTCTCTACTGCTTATTTGCCAGGATACTTAGCGGATAAATACGATATAGAATCGGATGTTTGTAGTGAACGAGCAAATGAACGAATCCGTACGAGTACACAAGAACTTTTTGCTTCGACTGTAAAGGGTTATGTAACCTTGATGCCTCAATCATCTTCTATTGAAATTAAGGCCGGAGAGATAAAATATGCTTTACTGCCAGTATGGATGTTGAGTACCAAATGGAAGGGTAAGAATTTTCTCTTTGCTATGAATGGACAGACTGGCAAGTTAATTGGCGATTTGCCTGTTGTTTGGGGCAAGTTTTGGGCCTTATTTGCAGGTATTTCATTGCCACTAATGCTACTACTTGGCATCATCTTATTTTAAAGGGGGTATTGGTATGAAAAGAATAGCCGCATTATTTTTAGCAATTTTATCTCTTACCCTTATCATGCTACTACCAGTTCAAGCAGCAGAATTTGATTTGGTTTCGGATGGAGTTGGTATGCTCACTGATGACGAATATTTTGAGCTAAATGAGCTAGCCATGGATATAACTGAGCAATTTCAATGTGAAGTAAGTATAGTTATTATGGATGATAAGGGTAGTGATGATATTGAAGAGTATGCAAAGAGTTTTTATAAGGAATATGATTACGGCTATGGTGAAGATAAAAGTGGACTGATGCTCTTTCTTAGTATGGAGGAGCGGGATTATGCAATTATAGCATGCGGATATGGAAATACAGTATTTACAGATCATGGTAAGGATGTGTTAGCTGACAGATACCTTTTGCCAACGCTTGGTGAAGATAAATACTATACAGGGTTTTTATTATATTTAAACCAAACAGCCAAATTTTTAAAAATGGCTGAGAATGGAGCACCCTTTGATATTGACACAGATGAAGTGCAAATCCAGAAAAATGCCAAGGGCTCTTTTTGGATTAAGTTAGCTATATGTATTTTGCTTCCCTTACTTATTGCAGGGATAATATGTTCCATATTTTTAAGGCAGATGAAAACTGCCGTATCCCAGAAAACAGCAGGCAACTATATACCCGAGGGAGGTTTTAATCTAACCTTGCAAACAGATCGATTTTTGTTTAGAACAGAAACTCGATCAAAAATAGAAAAGAAATCATCAGATGGAGGAACGTCTATCGGGAGCGATGGTTTCTCTGGCAAGAGTGGGAAATTTTAGGAGGTAAAACAGGATGAAATTAAAAAGAGTTTTCGCAGTGCTCTTTAGCATTGTGGTTTTAAGTGGTTGTAAGGCAGGGATAATAGAAAAAAAAGATCCCAAAATAAAGAGTGATATTCCAATTGTTTCAGAATCATCTGATAAGTTAGTTAAAGATAACATCCCTGTTTCTCTCCCTGATTTAGATACTGAGAAGGGTGTAAAAGAATATTTTGTAGGTGAATGGGTTTATGATGAGGAATACGGAACAGATGTGGTTTGTAAGATGAATATTGATAAAAATTTAAATGTTCAATTGTCATTCTATGATACATATATGGAAGAATCAAAAGGTGAGTACACAGGAAAAATAAAATTTGAATGGTATTATGTAGACCCTGACAAAGCACCAGATTTTCTTAGGCTTGAATTGACAGATACAGATGAACTTGGGGGCGAATTCTTTTTTTTACATAGAACCGTCTATGATGGAAAACGTGTGATGTCTTGGTTTTTTGCAGGTAAAGAAAATTGTATTTTTAATGTATTAGGACCCCAGGGTTATGAAGATGCAGGGATGGAATTTATACCTGGTGTCATTACGTTTAAAAAAGCAACTGGAGAAATGTCACAACTTAAGCCTCGTAAGAATGACCATTTTTACGCTGTCTATTGGGGAAAAGACGAAAAGGGGAAAAGCCTTTGGTTAGATGATGCCTTGTGGATACCTACAGAAGAGGATGATTATACAACAGTTTATCCAAAAGAAATTAACTATTATGATGATGAGTTGCAGGAGAGTATTCTTTATAGTATTTCACTAGAGGCAATTTCGGATATTTTAGGAGATGACCTATTTCCAGGAAACGTTTATTATGTGGAAACTGATGAAAAGGGGAATATTACGCATTTCATAGGGGCAGAGCGTAAAGAATTTCTTGAAGAATCAGCTATCGGATATGAAACAGAATCATTAATTTTTGATATTATTTATGATGTAGAGGAAATCCAGGAATATTTAGATATGGGTATGAGAATTTTGTATAACGGAGAAACCATCACACTTGATGGGGAAGAATGTTATATTGTTGAGTTGGGAACTGACCATGAAGAACAGTTTGTGAGAGAAATATTTTATGCTGTAAATATCAATACCTATCAAGTTTACCATTATGATGTTTTAACAGATACATGGGAACCTGTTGCGATGGGGTAGAAAAATGAAACGTAAAAGATTATTCCTAGCACTTTTATGTATTATGGTTTTAAGTGGATGTAAAAAGTTCAAAGACAAAAGTGGAGGCTCGGAGGTAAATCCCGAGCCCCCCACTGATTTTAGAATTTCTGAAAAGATTAATAATGATAGGATGCCTATATCGTTACCTGATTTGAATACGGAGGAAGGTATAAGAGAGTATCTTGTAGGCAATTGGTATTTTGATGTAAAGAATGTAAATGATATCGTGTGTGAAATGAATGTGGATGAAGATTTAAATGTGGAATTATTCTTTCACAATTATTACACTGGTGGGGAGAAAGGTGAATACCAAGGAAAAATAAAGCTTAGTAGAAAATTTGCAAATCCAGACCAAGCACCAGATTTAATCTCTATTGAACTTATAGATTATGATTTTGGTGGAGGTAATTTCTATTTTCTACATAGAAGTATTGCTGAAGGAAAACGTATTATGTCTTGGTTTTTTGCAGATGCTGAGCATTCTATTTTTCATAAATTGGCGTATACCAATCGTTTTGAATATGAACCAAGAGAAATCATTTTTGAAAAAATAGAGGAAGAAAAGTCACTGCTTCTGCCTCGTAAAAGTGACAAATTTTATGCAGTTTATTGGGGAAAGGAATTTTGGGGAAAAGAGACTGAAAAAGGATTTTGGTTAGATGATATTCAGTGGATTGAGCCAATTGTAGAAGATGGCTTTAAAGCACCCCACCCGAGGCGAATGGCTATTTATGAAAACCAGGTATTGGAGAGTATTGTTTATAGGGTCGCAGAGGATAAAAAAAATCAGCTTTCAAAAGAACAATTCTATCCAGGCAAGATTTATTTTGTAAAAACAGATGAAGATGGTAATATTATAGAATTTACAGAGGCAGAACACAGGGCATATTGTGATTATGAAATGAAAATATGGATCTTTGATATAATTGAAAATCATGTTAAGGAAATCAAAGAAAGTATAAACATTGGAAAGAGTATTTTGTTTAATAGAGAAACAATTATACTTGATGATGAGGAATGTTATTTGGTTGAATTGGGAACAAATCATGAAGAAGAGTTTGTACAAGGAGTACGATATGCGGTGAACTTTTTTACCTATCAAGTTTATCGGTATGATATTTTATCAGGGACATGGGAACCTGTGGAGATGGAGGTGGGGAAGTGAAGAAATATACAGGATTATTAATAGTGCTTATATGCATAGTGATATTAAGTGGCTGCAACAAGCCCAAAGATGAAAAAAAGGAAACAAAAGGGAACACCGATATTCTTTCTGATTCTGGAGCCTCTAACAATTTAAAGATTAATTTGGATACCGAAAAAGGAATAAGGGACTACCTTGCAGGTGACTGGGTTTTTGATAAAATACACATAAGCAACGTCGTCTGTAATATGAGTATTGATAAGGATTTAATGGTGAATTTGTCCTTTCATGATACTTATGCAAATGAATTGAAGGGTGATTACAAAGGACAAATAAAATTTGATAGACAATATGCAAACCTAGATGAAGCACCTGATTTACTTACTATTGAACTTATGGATACAGATTATCCTGGAGGCGATTTCTTTTTTCTGCATAGAACTATTTATGATGGGAAAGTTGCTATGTCATGGTTTTTTGCAGGAAATGGTAATTGCATCTTTGATATGCTAGCAGATATTGATAACTTTGAATATGCACCAGGAGAAATAATATTTGAAAAAGTGGGTGGAGAAGAATCGCAATTACCTCTTCGTAAAAATGAGACGTTTCATGGTGTTTTTTGGGGAAAAGAGGCAAAAGGAGAGGGCCTTTGGATAGATGATGTCCAGTGGATGGGTCAAGATGAATTCGATACTGATGGGCTTTATCCTGTGCAAATGACTCTTTACAAAAATGATGTAAAAGAAAGTGTTCTTTATCAGATTGCACGAAATAATAACTTGGAAATTTCAGAGAATGATTTATTTCCAGGGGAGGTTTATTATGTAGAAACGGATATAGATGGTAACATCGTAGAATTCATACATGAAGAATATGATGATATGAATGAGTCAGAGAACTTTGGATTTACACTGTTTGAAAACTCAGATATGGGTAGAAAAGAAATTGTGAAGGCAAAGAATGAGATTGAACTAGTAAAAGAATCAGGCCCCTTTACTGTGAAAATAAGTGAAATACAAATGTTGAATTTCAATTTATTTGATGAATATAAAGAAATCTTTGATGGCAAAGATCAATTAAGCATTATTACAATGTCAATAGAAGTAGAACATCATTCAGCAGGCAGCAATTCAATTTTTCCTCTTTTAGGAAGAGTTCTTACAAACACAAAAGAAGAAGTTGAAGTAAATTATATGTGGTCAGATGGTGTGGGTGGAGAATATATAAGTGAGGTTGTAGAAAGAGGAAATATACTTTTTGTACTCGACTCTAAGACTCAAGATATAAATAAAATAAGCTATATTATAGATGGCGCTGAAGATGAAAATTATAATTTAATTGGAGAAGAGATAGAGTTTGAAATAGAATTTTAAAGAGTAAAAAAGCAATCCCTTAAGGGGTTGCTTTTCTAAATTCATTTAAAGACTAGCCACTACGGCTAGGGCAGAGATTTATAGTAATTGATAAACTTAAATAGAGCTGATATAAAAGTAATTAAGGGAGGATAGACATCTATGCCAATTATTATGTTAATTATGTATAGAAATGCGATTGTGCAGGGTTTGATGAACAAACTTCAAGGCAACCCAGATATTCATATGATCTATGAACCTGATTATGATCACGCGCATATAGCTGCTCGCAATAGTGATGCGAATGTTGTTCTCATTGAAGCCACAGAATCAGGTCATTATGACATGGCTTATTGCTTAGCCCTATCTAAGTGGTTGCGAAAGCATATCCCAAAATGCAAGATACTTTTAATGTGCTCGGAACAAGATGAGAAAAGTGTTAAAGAGGTTGTTGCTGCCAAATGGGCAAGGCAAATTGACGATTTTGTATTCTATGATGTGACAATTGATTATTTGGCATCGAAAATAATTTCAATTTGCAAGTAAAAAGGTTTCATAATTATGTGAGTTTAGGCGAGTGTATAGTTATGCAAGAAAGAAAACGGCATTCGTTTAAGAAATCAAATTATATTCTAAAAAGGAGTGAAGTAAAATAAAAAAATGAGAAAGGTTATATCTGTTTTACTTGCAGTGATAATGGTCAATGAGTAGGGGCAGTGTTATCGTTTTGTATATCCGTCTTTCCGTGGAGGACGAGGACAGCAGAGGCGGCATCAAGGATGAAAGTAACAGCGTGACCAACCAGCGGGATTTACTCCGCAGGTATGTGGAAGGCTGCCCGGAATTTCAGGACAGTACGGTCATAGAGCTATGTGATGATGGATTTTCAGGAACCAATATGCAGCGCCCCAATATACAGAAGCTCTTGCAGAAAGCCAAGGCAAAGGAAATCGACTGTATCATCGTCAAGGATTTTTTACGGTTCGGCAGGGATTACATTACAGTCAGTGATTATGTGGATCAGATATTCCCCTTTTTAAGTGTGCGGTTTATCTCGGTTAACGATGGCTATGACAGTGCTACTATGCAGGGAAAGACAAGCGGTGTGGACATTGCCTTTCGCAATGTGATCTACGGGTATTACATCAAGGATTTATCCCTGAAAGTAAAAAGCGGCAAGATGACCAAAGCACGCAAAGGAGATTTCCTCAGCCCCTTTGCCCCCATCGGCTACAGGAAGGCCGAGGGCAACAAGAATCAGCTTGTCATTGATAAGGACAGCGCAGACATTGTACGGCGCATCTTCCGGTTGGCTGGAATGGGAATGACCACAAAGGAAATCACCCGCTTGTTTAATACGGAAAAGATTCCTACTGCCAGCATGATAAAAAATCGGCAAGGTCATCATCATAAATGGTGGAATGGTGTTGAGGGTGCTGACCTTTGGGATCACGGCATGGTAACGAGGATTTTGCGGGATGAACGCTATTTGGGTTCCGTCATCTATGGAAAACGATACCGTCCTCAAGTTGGAAGCCGACAAACGCTGAAAAGTCAAAAATCGGACTGGATTGTGGTGGAGGAAACCCATGAACCGCTTGTAACAGCAGAGGAGTTTCAGGCTGCACAGGACAATTTAGCGGAGTTTGTGGAAAAGGATAGCTTGCCATTTGCGATTCATCTGTTTACCGGCAGAATACGTTGTGGGCATTGCGGTTAT
>JAQUTA010000011.1:35145-38211 GCA_028709965.1 Lutispora sp. | reverse complement strand
TCACAAGCGGCAATTATGCCTACCACATTTGCCTTCAAACCCATTTGTGAAATGGCTCTCATAGCCCCTACCACTGCTGCAGCTCCGCTCATGTCTCCGTGCATGGTTGGAAGAGAGGAAGGAGGCTTTAGGGAATATCCACCACTGTCATACATTACCCCTTTGCCTACAAGTCCTAAGATATCTTGGCTGTCCTTGTCTCCAAAATATCTCAAAACTATTACTTTGGGGGTATTTACCGAGCCTTTGCCTACAGCAAGAAAAGCATTCATCCCCAATTCCTCTGCTTCAGGCTTATGTAGAACCAAAACCTCCATATTGCATTCTAATCCGATGGCTTTTACTTCCTCTCCCAATTGAGCAGGTGTCATAAACATAGGAGGTTGGTTAATCAAATCTCTGGCTATGATGGTGCTCTCTGCGCATATTTTGGCTTCTGTCAAAGCTTCATCAAATCTTTCGAAGGAAGTCTCAAACTCGATTTTTTCCACAGTATTAATTTTTGCATCTGATTTAAAGTTGTTGAATTCATAGTTTGACAAAAGCGCTGCTTCACACACTTTTTCTACAACACTATAATCACTTGTACAGACTTTAGCATTATCCAACATAACTCTTATAGCCTTTGATTTTAATTCTTTGCAGGCTGAAAAGGCCTTAGAAAAGGCTATGAAAATTGATCTATTGCTGAGTTGTTCCTCTTCTCCCAAGCCAAACAATACTATGTTGAAAATTTTACCCTCTGACAACAAAGAGATCCTATATATCTCTGACCCTTCTCCTTTAAACAGCCCTTCTTTCATCACCGCAGTTATGGGTGCCTGAATATCTTCTGGTATTGAAGCTGTCAACTCCAAACTCTTTGTAAAAGGGAAAATTACAGTATCATAATTTGAATTTTGCTGTATCTTTTTTATTATTTCCATATGAATTCCTCCTGATTTATAAATTATGTTCCTTTTATTATATCATTTTTAAGCTAAGTAGAATCAATTATACTAAAATTAGTATTAGAAACGAAAATTAATTATTCTTCAAGATGAGGCTATTATATGGTAGTATCAATGGTATAATATAGTAGGTAGAAAAAGGAGCGATATTATGAAAAAATCCCTTAAAGCAGACCTTGTTCTCATTTTTGTCACTATTGTTTGGGGAGCAGGATTTCCGGCGACAAAATTTGCATTGCAAACGATAACCCCTATGTACATAATAGCCTTAAGATTTTTTATTGCCAGCTCCCTTTTAGCAATCATTTTTTATAAAAAAGTCAAAGAAATAAACTGGACAGTTATAAAGCCGGGTCTGGTTTTATCCTTGCTGCTATTTTTTGTTTATGTATTCCAAACCATAGGAATGCAATACACTACTGCATCTAAGTCCAGTTTTTATATTGGTCTGTCTGTACTTTTTGTTCCCTTCTTTTCCTATTTTTATATTAAGACCAAATTACAGCCTAAAATTGTGATAAGCACTTTAGTTGCAGCATTGGGGCTTTTTCTATTGAGCTATACGGGAAATGATTTTTCATTCACTAAAGGTGATTTTCTCACCATAATGAGTGCCGTTTGTTGTGCATGGCATCTTATATTTACTGGCATATTTGTTCAAAAACACGATGCAGTATTATTATCTGTTATTCAAATGACTTTTGTATGTATATTCGGGTTTATGGCAGCTTTTATGTTTGAATCCATGCCATCTGGCATATCCATGGTTAGCTTTGGCTCCCTACTTTTTATGGCTATTTTATGTACTGCCTTTGCTTTTTTGGCGCAAACTGTGGCATTGAAATATACAACTGCTACCCATGTGGCCATTATTTTTGTTATGGAACCTTTGTTTGGAGCCATAACTGCCTGGATTTTATTAAATGAGGTTTTAGGTATTAAAGGAGTTATAGGAGGCTTGCTGATAGTGTTTGCAATGCTTATGTCAGAATTAGATATTAAATTTTTTGAAAAAAAATAAGCCATTGGCTTATTTTCCTGCTTCTTCTCTATATCTATAATAGCATTTGGGGCAGAGAGCTTCATATTCCACGCTTCCTACGCTCTCTATAGCTACTTGGTCGCCTTCGAAAACGAATTTTCCGTTGATTTTTCTACCATTGAGCATGGCTTTTTTGCCACATTTGCAGATGGTTTTGAGCTCCTCAATGCTGTGAGCCATCAGCAAAAGCCTCGCACTTCCTTCAAAGCCTTCCATTCTAAAATCCGTTCTAAGTCCATAGCATATGACAGGTATATCTAATCTGCATGCAATTTCAAAAAGCTGATCTATGTGATAAGCTTTCAAAAATTGAACTTCATCCACAAGCAAACAGTGAAGCTCTCCGTTAGCTTTCATCCATTTCTCTACCCAATCATATATATTATCTTCTTTATGTACAAGATAATCTGCCTTACGGCTGACGCCTAGCCTAGATACCAGCATCTCTCCACCTTTAGTATCCGTCATAGGCTTTATTATTATTACCTTCATACCTCTTTCTTCGTAGTTATGAGCCACCTGGAGCAAATTGGTGGATTTGCCGCTATTCATAGCACCATATCTGAAATACAGCTTGCTCAAATAAATACACCTCCAAAATAAGAGTCTCTTGAGTCTCAAAAAACAAAATTTGAGGTTAAAGCTGGTACTCTAACCTCACATTTCTATTCTTCTGTTTGTTCTTCCTTAAGCCCAAATCTTCTCTTAAATCTATCAACTCTACCACCAGTATCAACAAATTTCTGCTTTCCGGTAAAGAATGGATGACATTTGGAGCAAATTTCAACCTTTATTTCCTTTTTAACAGAGCCTGTTGTAAAAGTTTCTCCGCAAGCGCATCTTACAACTGCTTCGTCATATTTTGGATGAATACCCTCTTTCACACTACTCACCTCTTTCCGATGAACTATATAAATAGCATTATATACGAATTTCAACTTTTACATTATAGCATAATATTTTTTTTAAGGCAAACATATTTTATCTAAATGTTTGTCTTCTAATAAACTCAACAAATTCAATATTTGACTTTGTTCTTTGCATGCTATTGATAAGGTAATCCGTGGCTTCTGC
>JAQUTA010000011.1:23423-35045 GCA_028709965.1 Lutispora sp. | reverse complement strand
GTAACTTCTTCAGGTCTTTCATCTATCAAAAGCACAATTAATTCAATATTAGGATAATTGGTGGTAATACTGTTGGCGATTTTTTTCAAAAGAATTGTTTTACCGGCTTTAGGTGGGGAAACAATCATTCCTCTTTGACCTCTTCCAATAGGTGCCAATAAGTCGATTAGTCTTGTAGAAAGATCATTTGGATCACATTCCATAGCTAACTTTTCTTTTGGATATATGGGTGTCAAATCTTCAAAATCCGGTCTTCTTGTTACTGTATCTGGATTATCTCCATTTACTCCCTGGACATAAAGCAGAGCTTGAAACTTCTCGGTTTCCTTGGCAGCTCTGGTTATTCCTGTCACTCTATCTCCTGTTCTTAGATTAAATCTTCTTATTTGAGATGGGGAAATATATATGTCCCTGTCTCCCGACTGATAATTGTCAGACCTTAGAAAGCCAAATCCCTCCGTATGTACTTCTAATATTCCGTCGGCTCTTCCTCCCTTTTCCACATCCTTGGACTCGAAGAATTTCCGTTCTTCTTCACTAAGAGGTTTTTCCTCTGCGGGTTTCTCTTCTTCTTCAGCCTTTTCTTCCTCTATTGACTCTATCTTTTCAATTTCTTCAGCTTTTTCTTCAACTATTTCAGGCTTACTCTCTTCTGGCTTTAGCTCTACTGGCTTCTCTGCCTGCTTATCTTCTTTCTTGGGTATGTTTTGTGCCACTCTGGCAGCTTCTATCATATCCAAAATTTCTGATACCAGTTCTTCCTTTTTGAGCTTGTAGTAGCTCTTTATGCCCATAGCTTTAGCCATTTCCCTGAGCTCCGCTATAGTTTTTTTCATCAATTCCTCCAAATCTTCACCTCCTTTAATTGGGATAAAATAAATATCTTTATTTTACACTTATGCATTTTTAATATATTGAGGCTTTCTCGACAGATTATGGGTAGCCTCTACAAATCTGATAGTGCCCGTCTTCAATCTCATTACTACGGAGTCGGTAACAGCAATATTATTTTCCATATAAAGAACTCCCTTTAGCAGTTCTCCATCTGATATGCCTGTGGCAGCAAAGAATACATCATCGCCTTTTACCAAGTCATCTAGGTGAAGTACTCTATCTATATCACATATTCCCATAGATTTGCATCTTTGTCTTTCATCCTCATTCATAGGGTAAAGTCTACCCTGAAATTCGCCACCCATGCACTTTAAGGCCGCAGCAGCTATTACCCCTTCCGGTGCGCCGCCTATGCCCATCATCACATCTACCCCGGTTTTGTCAAAACAAGTTGCTATAGCAGCTGCTACGTCTCCATCTTTGAAAAGCTTGATACGACTGCCTACCTTTCTTATTTCCTTGACCAACCCTTCATGCCTCTCTCTGTCTAGCATAGTAACTGTGACTTCTTTGATGTCCTTATTCAATGCCTTAGCAATGTTTCTCAGGTTTTCCTCAACAGGTGCATTGATATTTATTACGCCTTTTGCTCTTGGCCCTACAGCGATCTTGTCCATATACATGTCAGGAGCATGGAGTAAACAGCCTCGCTCTGCAATGGCTATGACCGAAACGGCATTGGGCAGACCCTTTGCCACCGAGTTTGTACCATCCAAAGGATCCACAGCTATGTCAACCTTCACATCTTCGGGTCCTCTTTTGCCAAGTTCTTCTCCTATATACAACATTGGAGCCTCGTCCATTTCGCCTTCTCCAATTACTACTACACCATCAATATTCAGTGTGTCAAACATTTTTCTCATTCCATCTACTGCGGCTTGGTCAGCTGCATTTTTGTCTCCTCTGCCCATCCAGCGAGCGCTGCCCAGGGCTGCTATCTCAGTAACTCTGACCAAACCCAAAGCTAAATCTCTATCTATCAAAATAGAAACCCCCTTATTTTAATATAAAATTATCTTTTATTGAACCTATTCCAATCGGCTAAGAATTTATTTATACCTAAATCTGTGAGAGGATGCGAAATCATTTTTTTGATTACATCGAAAGGTACTGTACTGATATGAGCGCCTGCTAAAGCTGCTTCCGTGACATGCATGGGGTGCCTTATGCTGGCGGCTATTATTTCACAATCCATATTGTATATGTCAAAAACATCCGCAATGTCCCTGATTATATCTATGCCGCTTTGCCCTACGTCATCAACTCTCCCTGCAAAGGGGCTCACATAGGAAGCTCCGGCCTTGGCGGCCAACAGGGCTTGATTTACAGAAAAAATCAGGGTAACGTTGGTTTTTATTCCCTTATCCTTAAGTATCTTTACTGCTTTTAAGCCTTCTTCACACATTGGTATTTTTATTATAATATTTTTGTGGATTTTTGCAAGCTCTATGGCTTCCGGAACCATCTCTTCTGCTTTCATACTGATTACCTCAGCGCTGATAGGTCCATCCACAATTTCAGTTATTTCAGTCACTACCTGTTTGAAATCTCTGCCTTCCTTTGCAATTAAGGAAGGATTAGTGGTAACACCGCATATTACACCCATTTCATTTGCTCTTTTGATTTCTTCCACATTTGCGGTATCAATAAAAAGCTTCATTAATATTACCTCCGAAAAATTGAACTATGAACTAAGAACTATGAGCTATGTGCTATATGTTAAGATGTTAGGGTAACGGGTCACGGTTCTAGGGGACGGGAAACACGGATTGACACGGAATCTAACACGGGACAAAAAGAACCGTCCCCGGTGTCCCGCGGGACAAAAAGAACCGTCCCCGGTGTCCCGCTAGATATTGCTAAGCACCTCAATCAGCTCTTGCATGTCTTTTTCTCGCTTTGCTGTCAAGCTTCTGATCAGGTCTCGGCCGCCAATAAAGGCTACATCGCAGAAGCTTGAGGGGCAGCTTAATATTTTAACTTTTTCCCAAGGTACAGATTTCCATGTAAATACGAAGGAATGCTCCTTGTCACATATAAGGCAAGGGATGTACACATGGAAGGTTTTGAAGTCGCGGCTCTTCACTGTCGCTACCACTTCTCCGCATTCGCATTTCACTTGTCTTCCGCTTTCATTCTTCATTTCAAAAAAACTCATATCTTCTATAACAAATCTGCCGCATTTTCTGCACCTCAATGAAGCACTTATATTTGTATCAAACACCATCCATATCTCCCCCCTTGCTTATTATTTCTACAATAAGATTTTATATCCTTCTACTATTTGACTAATCCCAAAATCTGCCTTGCTTCATCAGGTGTTGCAACTTCCCTGCCAGCTTCCTTTGCAATCCTTACAATCCTTGCTACTAGCTGGGCATTGGAATCAGCAACTACTCCCTTGGTGTAGAAGATATTATCTTCAAAACCTACTCTTACATGGCCTCCCATTACTATCGCCATTATTGCCAAAGGCAATTCAAATCTTCCTATACCTGCCACAGTCCAGGTGCTACCTTCGGGTATGCTGTTTGCCAGATACATCAAATCTCTTCCCTCACCCATGATGGCTCCTGGCACTCCCATTACGAAATCAAAATGCAGCGGTGCTTTCAAAAATCCCTTCTTGACCATTCTAAGAGCATTATCTATCATTCCTCTTTCGAATATCTCTATCTCGGGCTTTACACCGTTTTCCATCATGGTTTTTGCAAAGTTCTCCATATACTCTTGAGTATTCATGAATACATCAGGTCCAAAATTGCAAGTTCCGGCTGTCAAGGATGCCATTTCCGGCTTTAGTAGCACAGGCTGTATTCTTTCCTCTGCAGTATGCCATACAGCGCCGCCGGTGGATGGCTGAAATATTATGTTACATTTGGCAGCAATTTTCTCTTTGATTTCTCTATAAACTTCTTTATCCTGAGTTGGCGTTCCATCAGCTTTCCTCGCATGAACGTGAACAAGAGATGCTCCTGCTTGATAAGCCTCATATGCCGCTTCCGCAATCTCATCTGGAGTGATTGGCAGATTGGGCTGCTGTTCTCTGGTAACCTCTGCTCCGGTCAAAGCAGCTGTTATTATAAGTTTATCCATTTAATGTACCTCCTATAACAAAAACTTATTTTTTATATTTACTTCCTTTGTTTATCCTTAGGTACTACACAGGTTCCACTGGCTCTGCAGACAATTATGGGAGTTTCCAAAACCTCAGCCGCAGAATCATTTATGTCAGTTCTCGAATGTATTACTTTTCTTGCTTCAAACTTCATCTTTCTTGAAGTATTGCCCATCTTCTCTATGTACCCTTCTGCTTCTATAAAATCGCCGGCAAAAACAGGAGCTAAAAATTCAACACTGTCATAGGCTACAAAAAGACCTTCATCTCCATCGTTTCTGATCAATAATTCTGTGGCCACATCCCCGAATAACCCTAACATTCTGGCACCATCCACCAGATTACCTCCATAATGAGCATCATGAGCACTCATCCTGATTCTGATAATAGATTTTTCCATTTGTTATTCCTCCTAAATTTATTCTAGGCGCATATATATATTCAATACGCATCTCTTTATTCCTTTATTTTTAGGTGAAATATTTAACTATATTACCCTGTCTGACTGGAGCAAAGTTTTCATATCATCCATCAATCGTTTTAGTTTATTTTGTGAAGCCTCTAAGGATGAATCTAGGACTCCTATATAAACCTTCAATTTTGGCTCCGTACCGGAAGGTCTCATAGCAAACCAGCTTCCATCCTCCAAAATAAAATAAAGTACATTGTCCTTTGGAAGCTTTATGGGTCCTTCATAGGACATATAATCTCTTATTTCCCAAATCTTTATTCCTGCCAAAGATTTGGGAGGGTTATTTCTCATATGCTCCATAATACTGCCTATGGCCTGAGCTCCTTCCTTACCTCTCCGTACAATAGAGAAAAGCTCTTCCCTGTGATAACCGTATGTTTCATAGAGCGCTATCAACACATCATAAAGGGTCATGCCTTTTCTTTTATAAAAAGCTACCATTTCAGATATGAGCAGGGAGGCTATTACCGCATCCTTATCTCTCACAAAATTGCCTGCCAAATATCCATAGCTCTCCTCAAAACCGAATAGGAAATGCTTGCTGCCCTCGTCTTCTTGCTCTTTTATCTGCTGGGCTATGTATTTGAAGCCTGTCAAGGTTGACACAGTCTCAATACCATAGCTCTTAGCAATTTTTTCTGTCATCCTTCCTGTTACGATAGTATCTATAATAAAGCTGTCTTGCTTTAGCAACCCCTTAGTTTTCAAGGAATCCATGATATAATGACCTAGCAGCACCCCTGTCTGATTTCCTGAAAGCTTAAAATATTTTCCCTTATTTCTCTTCACCATGACTCCTACTCTGTCGCAATCAGGATCTGTAGCCAATATCAAATCTGCATCCAGTTCCTTTGCCAACTCCAATGCAAGATTGAAGCTTTTTTCTTCTTCAGGATTGGGATACTCTACAGTAGGAAAGGATCCGTCGGGCTTTTCCTGCTCGGGGACCACCTGCACATTTTCAAATCCCATCTCTTTTAGAACCCTTCTCACAGGCATATTCCCAGAGCCATGAAGAGGAGTATATACTATTTTTAGATCAGCTGCTTCTTTTATGACCTGGGGATTTAGAGACAGGGATTTAACTTTGTCAAAATAGGCTTTATCCATTTCTTCCCCAATAAAATGCAAATTCTCAAAGCTATCTAAAGGGCAACCATCCAGGCATTTTATATTTGAAAAGTCTTTGATATTATTGATCTCCTCCATCAATTCCTCGGCTACGGGAGATACAACCTGTCCTCCATCCTTCCAATAAACCTTGTAGCCATTGTATTCAGGAGGATTGTGGCTGGCTGTTATCACTATACCCGCTGTAGATTTGGTCTCTCTCACGGCAAAGGACAGCTCAGGCGTTGGCCTCAAGTCTTCAAATAGATATACCTTTATTCCGCTGGATAATAGCACTCCTGCTGCCTCTTGGGCGAATTCTTTGGAGAAATGTCTTGAATCATGAGCGATAACCACCGATGGCTCCTTTTCTCCTTGCTTGATTATATAATTCGCAAGACCTTTGGTGGCTCGAGCCACTGTGTATTTATTTATTCTATTTGTACCGGCTCCTATCACACCTCTTAGTCCACCGGTACCAAAATATAAATCCTGATAAAAACGATCCTCAATTTCTTTTTCGTCATTGATTATTTTATTCAATTCTTCTTTGGTCAAAGCATCAAAATGCTCTCCGTCAAGCCACTCTTCAAATTTCTTCCTATAATCCATCTGCAAACCTCCTGCAATACTCTATTAATATATAGTATACTTTTCTAGATATAAATAAAACCTCTGCAGCCAAAATATCTGCAGAGGCATTTATGCTTCCTTCTTATTGTTCAGTGCTTAACCATTATAGATTCAGCCTTAATGCCTTCCATATCCTCTATTCCTATGAGATTTATATTTTGTCCAGGTGTTAGTGCATCTATGGTAAGAAGTTTAAAATATTTATCTGCCATAGTAGCGCTTTGCAAGAATATCTTTTTCTCCACATATTCTCCCTCATGCTCATCAAAAATATCAGCAGTCATCACCCTATTGATTAAATCCACCTGTTTTATTATCCCCTTGGTATCTATTTGCTTTATTATTTCTATAGTAGAAATCCTATCAATCTTTCCTGATAAAATTTCTACCTCAACAAAGAGGCCAGGCCTTAGTGAATACACATCTGATAACTGACCATTTATGATTATGTTTTCTTTCATAAGATCTTCAGGTATAGTGTACTCTGTCATAGTTTTATTTTCTGTCTCCAGCAATATTTTTGGCTGTGAACTTCTCGAATATGTAATAGAGTCTATTGTACCTTTATCCTTTGTCACTGCTGCCGTGCCGTTGTCTGTCGGGGTTGTGATAGTATCTGCGTTTTCATTCTGCACAGGTTCCGTGGGAGTATCTGTAGTTATATCAGTCTTGACATATTCTATGCTCGCCGCATCTAGCATTTTGGCAAACATGGCACGAGTAATAGGAGTATTAGGATTAAAAAGTCCCTCCGCATCACCTTTGCCATCTACCACGCCAATCTTTATCATATGATCAATATAAACTCGATACATTGAAGGAATTGAATAAGCATCTGTATATGAAAGTATTACAGGTGGCTTTGCCGCATCATAATTCACACCAAAGGCTCTTCCTAAATAAACACATACATCCAGTTTGGTAGCTTGGGCTTGATTGCCAAACTTGTCCATCTCAATCTCCCCTTGAATTATGCCCTTGTCTAGGCAGAAAGCTGTTTCCCTCATGGCATATTCAGGCACCTTGTACTTATCCAAAACATCTTTTTGATAATTCACTACATCATTTAGGTCCATGTTATTGGTACCCATCATTCTTGCTATGCTTATAATTGCAGAGTATTTATCAACCGCTTTATCGGGACTGAACTTGTCTGCTTCTGTTCCATTCATAAGCCCTTTTTCATTAACGCTTATAATATGGGCTTTGGCCCAATTCTTTTCGATATCGATAAAAGGAGTGTCGGCAAAAGCCATCGTTGTAGTGCTTAAAAGTATTGTTGCTGTTAATATTGCTGCTATCTTTTTATGTTTCAAAAAAATCCCTCCTAATTATTTTTATTGGTATGCCTCTGGGGTCTGGGTTACGGCGAACACGGATTAACACGGGATTTTACACTGATTTTCACGGAAAATGTATGTTGTATTAGTTCGATATTTCTGTGAAATTCCATGGTTTACGCTCTTTGACATTTGCGAAGTTGTCCATATTCTAATGCTAATAGCATCATGCTTTTAATTTTTCAGTCTTTAATATTTAAAAACTGTGTTATTCTGTGAAAATTCTGTGTTAATCAGTGTTCCCCGTCCCCTAGACCCAGAACACGTGACCCTAATTCCTGAGCTCTGAGCTCTGAATCCTGAGTTCTAGATTTATATTCTCCTCCAACCTCCTATTTTCCTTCTTTTTTTACCAAGTCCGACAACTTTTACATTTTGATTACGTCTTAACGAAAGAGTTGCCCTGAGGCTATATTACATATATACTAAATAATAGAAAGAATATATAGTTTTTGACGATGTTTTTAGGAGAAAAGTTACATTAAATTGACAATGGAGGAGGAAAAAGATGAGAAAACTAAAATTGACAGCCCTACTGATGGCAGTAATTCTTATTTCAGCAAGCATATTACCCTCTGCTGTTCTCGCAGACACAATAGGCAAAGAAGCAAAAGCTTGTGAGACCCTTGAAATTCTGGTGGGTCCAGATATAAGCCAAGGCGTCACCTCAACCTATTTGGCTACCTCTCCCACAAGACTTCAAGCCTTGATAATATTTCTAAGAATACAAGGGCTTGAAGAAGAGGCTTTCAAATACGACGGGGATGAGAACTTTGTTGATGCAAAAGACTTAGTGTGGGTAGTAGGAAGAAATTACCTGGCTTATGCCAAAGAAAACCCCGAACTAGGCTGGATTGGCAGCACAGATGGCAAATTTTTACCTAACAATAATGTTGACGCAAAAGCCTTTTATAAGGTAATGTTGGAAGCTTTGGGATATAAGCAGGATTTGGATTTCACCTACATAGATACTCTAAAGTTTGCCGAAGCCGTAGACCTTATAAGCAGCGCATCTACCTTGGAAAAGCAGAAAAGCTTTACTATCAATGATGTGGCCAAAGCCATTTACAGCACACTAAGCTCCAAACCCAAGGGAGAGAAAAAGAAGCTTATAACTCTCATGACTGAAAAGGGCATAATTGATGAGGCAAAAGCTGTGGCTGCAGGCTTCAAAATTGACATTACACCTGTAGAAATTTTAACCTTCGACAGAATATCTAATAATAAATTAGTCCTTGAACTGGATCAAGAGCTGGCTGTAACTAAGGATGACATAAGCATTATTGCTGAGAGCAATGAAAAGCAGATAACAATAAGCTCTATTGAAGTATCAGGCAACAAAATTTACATAACCACTTCAGATGTTGCTCCATTTGCTGCTTATGAATTATCCATTGATATGGATACACCTATAAACGGCATGGCAATAAAAAACTACAACGTCAGATATGTGGCTCTGCCTAGAGATACAGAAAAACCAAAAGCCACAGCAGAAATAATTAGCAATAACATAATAAAAGTCAGCTTTAATGAAGTAGTACAAAGAGATCTTGCCGAAGATCCAAACAGCTATACAATAAAAAATGATCTAGATGTATACAACGCAGAGCTTGACTCAACAGGCAAAATTGTAACTCTCACCACAGCGCCTCAGCGAGAAGGCTACATATACTGGCTCACAATCCAAAATGTGAAGGACATATCAGGAAATACCATGGAATTTTTTGAAAAACGTTTCACAGGTATGATGCGAGATATAGCAAGACCCTTTGTTAATACAGTGAAAGCCGATAGCAGCAAGAGCATTGTTGTAACCTTCAACGAGATACTAAATAGAATTACTGCAGAAAGAACAGAGAACTATATAATAGAAGGAAATCAAATCACTATTGAAGAAGCTGTGCTAGATGAATCTGAAAATGTGGTAAGACTCACAACCTCAGCACAAAATCCAGGAAGCGTATATAAGATGACCATAAAAAATATCGCAGACCTGGCTGACAATGTAATGTATGAAATCACCAGAAGCTTTACAGGGGCATCAGGAGATTTTGCAAGACCTTCAGCCTCTGCATTAGCATTTTCTAATAACGAATTGGAAATCACCTTCAGTAAAAAAATAGACAAAACCTCCGCAGAAAACATCGATAACTATATTATAGATAATGACCTGGAAGTAACAACTGCTATATTAGACGGCAGTAGCAAAATAGTAACCCTCATCACTGAAGATCAGACAGCAAATAAAAAATATAGACTAGAAATAAACAATATACAAGATACCAGCGGAAACGTAATGAACTCTTATTCTACTTACTTTGTAGGAAAGCCAAAGGACACAACACCTCTAACCTATACAGTAAAAAGTGATAAGGATTCAGTCATTATCACCTTCAATAAAAGAGTGAGCAAAGAAACTGCTGAAGACGTATTCAACTACGAGTTGGATGGCAGCTTGGGTTATGCAGCTAAAGCCACTTTGGATTCTGATGCTACAGGTAAAGTTGTGACCCTTCTGACTAAAACTCAGGAAAACGGTAAAGCATATAGCCTGATAGTGAAAAATGTCACTGATCTGGCAGGCAAAGCTATAGGTACTGAAGATAAACTGGCCAAAAAATACTTCATTGGCTTTGGAGGCTCAGACCCAGGGAACCTCAATCTACAGGCTATAAATGCTCTGGATATGGGCTCTATTGATATATTCTTTGACAAAGCTCTTACAGAAAATGAGCTCAAAAACCTTGAAGTAACCATATTGACAGAGGGAGAAAATAGTTTTAGCGCTCCTACAGGACTAAGCTATCAGAAATATTTCTCTGCAGACAACTCTACTGTCAGAGCCCAGTTTAAGACGGATGCTTCCATAAGCCCTGAGATATTCAAATCAGGCAAAACATACGAAGTCAGAGTATCCAACATAGATAGATTATATGAAAGCAGCGATGGCAATATAAAAGCTTTCACCGGCACAAGCCAAGCCAATGAAGCTCCCTATATGATGGATGTATATGCTCTAAATAGCACAGCTATAGAAGTTAACTTTTCCGAGCCGGTGAAAGGCATAAGTCCCGCTCAGTTTAGCATCAGCGGAGTAAACATCACATCTGCATCAGTAAAGGCTGATGAAATAACAACATCTGCTACACTATACCTGAGCTCCAGCACCCCCTTAAAGGACAGCATAGATTATAAGCTGACGGCCAGAAGCGGCATAAAGGATGCTGCAGGCTACAGCTCCATAGTCACTACAGGAAGTCTTTCATATAAGGAATTTGGCGGCACCTCCTATAAGAATCAGGCGCCCCAAGTAGAAAACATAAATGCTTTGGACAAATATACAGTTACCGTAGATTTCAACGAACCTATAAAGCTTCCTACATCATCTGGTTTTTCAATCAGAAGAACAACCAGCGGCGGAACATCTATAGTGGTATCAGGAATTGCTCTCTCTGATGATAAAAAAACAGCCACCATATATCTAAACTCAGCCAACGGAGCTTTATCAGTAGATTATGACTATGACATGACCATAAGCTCTAGTATAACAGACCTTCAAGGGCTGGCATTAGACTCAGCCTCACGAAAGATACAATTTAATGGAAGCGATATAGATCTCTCGGAGTTTAATATAATGGCTCAATCAATAAGCCCTGACAACAAAACCATAACCTTCATTGCAAACAAGCCTCTAAAAAATACAAGCCTCAGCATGGAATGCTTTGATATCACAGGAGCCAATTTCTCAAAAAGCTCTTCTGATTTCATAGAGGTATATGATAGAACAATAAAGATCACTTTGAGAAATGCTTTAAGAAGCAATGACACAGTAAAACTGAAGCTCACAAATACAGGTAAGTCCACCATAAAGGATCTTAACAATCAAAGCTTAAGCATGGAAGAGATTGAATTGGTAACAAACTAAAAAAAGCGCGGTCACCCGCGCTTTTTTATTTTGCTGCTCTTTTTACTGCAAGCTGAACTATATTTAACTCTCCTCTTAATTCATTCATTATTTCTTTATGCTGTTGTGCATTAATTTGTGCATGTGCTTC
>JAQUTA010000011.1:0-23323 GCA_028709965.1 Lutispora sp. | reverse complement strand
ATCAAAGCTTGCTACTCCTAAATTCGCATTTTAGTTTACATAATATAATTTACATAATGTTTCCTCCATTTCACATATAGCCCATTACAAACCTGTTACATTCTATTACATTTCAATTACTCAGGAAGGAATTTAGCTTTTTGTGTAGAATTATGTTAACTGTCGTAAAAGACAAAATAAAATTTTACCTTACAAGGGGGAAAAACTAACATGAGTAAAAAAATCATTGCTCTTGTTCTTGCATTTGCCATGATGTTCTCTACAATCACAGTGGCATTCGCAGAAGAAGCAGTTAGTGCCGAAGCCAAAGCACTTGAAACAATAGGTATGCTTATAGGCGACGGTAGCGGTGTAACTCCAGAGTACACAGCTAAAGAAATGACTAGATTGACAGCCGCAGCATCACTTTTAAAATTAAAGGGGCTGTACAATGAAGCAATAGTATTTAACGGCGAAGATACATTCGCAGACGTTAAAGACTATGTATGGGCAGAAGGTAACAACCTTATGGCTTATTTGAAGGCTAATCCTGCATTAGGATTTGTTGGAGATGCAACAACAGGCAAATTCAATCCTAATGACAACATGAATGAACAATCCTACTACAAGGTGCTGCTTGAAACATTAGGTTACAAGCAAAACGTAGGAGAAGTAGTTGGAGACTTTACCTGGGATGAAACTTTAACATTTGCAGCAAAAGTTGGATTAGAGCCTGCTAATGTTGAAAAGTTTACAATCGATAACCTGGCAAAAGCTACAGTAGCAGCTCTAAAAGCTAATACTAAAGATGGTAAAGTATACATCGACACACTAATCGCCGCTGGCAAAGTAGACAAGGCAAAAGCTATAGCAGCTGGCCTTTACGAAGAAATAACAGCAGTTGTTGATTCTGCAAAAGCAATAGGCAACTCAACAGTAGAAGTAACATTTGAAGATGCAGTAAGCGCATCATTTGCAGAAAACAAAGCTAATTATGCAATCGCAGGCTTGGAAGTTAAATCAGCAGAATTAGTTGCAGAAGATGTAGTAAGACTTGAAACAGCAGCTATGACAGCTGGTAAGCTTTACACACTAACAATTGGTGAAGCATCAGTTAAATTCGCAGGTATTGCAAAAGTAACTGGAGCACCAAAAGTAACTAGCGTTGTAAGCGCAGATGTTGAAGAAGTTGTAATTACATTTGACAAAGCTTTAGATTTTGAAACAGCAACAAATGCAGCTAACTATACAATAGCTGACGTTACAATTGAAAAAGCTGAATTAGACGGAAACGAAGTAACTCTTACAACCAATGGTTTGGCAGCAAGAAAGCAGTACTCAGTTAAAGTTACAAACATTAAATCCATTGACGGAGTAGCTTTAAAATCTGAAACAAAATCTTTCTACACAAGACCTGATACAATTGCTCCTTCAGTAAGCGATGTTAAAGCAGAAACAAACCAAAGAGTAGTAGTAACATTCTCAGAAAAAGTTAACAAAGAAACAGCTGAAAACGTAGCTAATTACACAATCAAAACCGGTACTACTGAACTTGAAGTATTGGAAGCTAAATTAGTTGCAACCGGCGACAATAAAGAAAAACAAGTTGAACTTACAACAGAAGCTCAAAAAGCAAGTGCAAGATATGAAGTAAAAATTGCCAACATAGCTGACCAATCAAAATCTGGTAACGTTATGAGCAAAACAGTAACAAAATACTTCTATGGCATGAAAGAAGACAAAATAGCTCCATTGATGAACAGAACTGACGTAGTAGTATTATCCAGAAATCACATCCAAGTAGCTTTTACAGATGCAAGCAAATTTGATGAAACTACAGTATTGGATGCAAACAACTACACAATAACAAAGAATGATATAAGCAAAGCAGACATAGCTGTAGAAAAAGTTGAGAAGGTTTCCTTCGAAAAAGGCAAGTACACTGTAGTTCTTACGGTAGAAGATTTGTCAATCAACAGCTCCTACACAGTAAAGGCTGAAAACATTACTGACGAATTTGAAAACGTATTGGAAAAGAACAACACAGTATCAGTAAGCGTAAACAAAGACAGCGTAGAAGCTTCAACAGTATCTGCAAAGAAATCTGTTGAAGGAAACAAAATTGAAATAACATTTACAAAACCATTAAACGAAGCAACAGCTGAAGACATAGCTAACTACACAATCGATGGAAACATAGGAACACCAGTATCAGCAACTTACAAAGATAAAGTTGTTACACTTGAAACTATTAACATGACAGCTGGCAAGACTTATGAAATCAAAATCAATGGCGTAGAAGATCTTGCAGGCAATGTGCTCAACCTTTCCTTTAAACTTGTAGCAGCTGCAGGGGACAAGGATGAAACAGCACCAGAATTGCTAGCAGTTTACTCAGTAAACGAATATGTAATAGCAGCAGAATTTGATGAAGCAGTAGTAGCAAATGGAGCAGTTATCGTTCTTAAAGACGCTAAAGATGCAGAGATAACTCTTACTGCAAAAGCAGTTTCTAAAGATGGAAAAGTAGTAGAATTCTCAAACTATCCGTCAGCTAAATTAACTGAAGATATTTACACAGTAGTAAATGCAAAATCCTTTGCAGGAATAAAAGACAAAGCAGTAACTCCTAACGCATTGGTTGCAGCTGATATAACTGAAGAATACACTGTATACGGCAATGCTGTAGAAGTTGAAGCTCCAGAAGTATTAAGCGTATCACAGAAAAATGGAAACTCCTTTGAGATGATAATGTCTAAAGAAATAGTCGCAAAATTAGCAGAAACAAAAGACTTCAAAGTAGCAGTTGACGAAGACGATGCAACACTTGTAACCTTCACATTAAAGACTGGAAAAATCGTTGATGGTTATGAATACAAGACTAACGTAGCACTAGTTCTTGCAGACAAGCATGGTGTAGCAGCAGTTAACGTTGATAAAGATGAGACAGTGCTTTATGGCGAATACAAAGACGAAGAAAACCCATATATCGTTAATGTAGCAGCAAAAGACAGATATACTGTAGAAGTAGAATACAGTGAAGAAATTGGAACAGCAGGAACCTTTGAGATTAAAAACACTGATGAAACGGCAACTTACAAAACAATATCCATCAGCAAGTATGAAATCAAAGACAATAAAGTAGTTCTTACTTTGAACTTACCTTTAGAATCCAGATACGACTACCAATTAACAGTAAAATCACAAGCCAAAGACTTAGTTGGTAATGCAGGCGAAGACAAAGCCGGAGACGAATTCTTCTTCACCGGAACAGACCTTGCTCCAATAAAGTAACATAGACAACAAAATAAAAAAATACCCGGTGGGACAATTCCCACCGGATATTTTTTACTTCACCACAATAATAAACCCATCTAATTTTATTTCTTCTTCCGGTTTAATATTTAAGCTAAAGGTAAAATTATTTGCATCCTTAGGTATCCTAAAGTCCATGGTTACCAGCTTCCACTTATATTGCAAATCGAAATTTTTAAAGGGATAATTTTCTTTACCTACCCTCACATTAATTACCATGTTTTCCTTAGCGGTAATCTTCCTAGCCCAGAATCTGATGCTCACCGTCTTGCCCCTGAGATCCTTATCGCCTAACAGAGTGCTTAGATTTGCCCTGATGCCTCCATCCTTATCAAGAGTATTGGTGAGATGAAGCGAACTTCCCGAGTCTCTGAAATCCACTTCCATAATCCTGCTCTGGATATTGTCCTTGGTCCACATTACATTGAATCTATCATAATATCCTCTGGTAGTAAGCTGAAAATTCTTATCAAAAAGCTGCTCATAGGCGGCGTTCTCATAAATCTTGCTATACTGCAGATTGGGTTTTAAGGTTTCCACCCCTTTGTATTCTTTAAATCCTTTTTCTGTAACCTGTATTAAAGTCTGCCTTTCCCTCTCCTCGCTGCCCTTGTACTTTATTGTCATTGTAATCTTATAATAATTATTTTCAAACACTCCCATAGTAAAGCTGTTTCTGCTGCTTTTATAGAGCACATTGTTGCCGCTCTCTACCTTCCATGCCACACTGTTTATCAAATGATAGGGGTCCTGCTTCTCTCTATCATAGCTTACACTGAGCTTCTTGCCCCCACTGCTGCCATAAACTGTGACTTTGAAGTCTGTATCCAAAACTTCCATATCCTTTTCTTCTATTATGAGCACTTCCCCGTAGTTTCTAAGCTTAAGAGATACTATAACCCCCTTGGCTATTTCCTCCCTCTCCTTGAGATCAGGAATCAAATTGGCCACTCTGTTATATACCCTAACCGGGTCTACCAAGGTTACATTTTCCGCACCCTTTACCACAGACAAAAAACTTTCTACTGCAGGTTTATAGTCTCTCATTTCCTCATATATCCTGCCCAGGTTATAATAAAACTCCACTGCAGGCAATATCCCCACTGCCTTCTTCTCATATTCCAAAGCTGAAGCATAATCCCTGGCATAAAAAGCGCTTACCGCTGCATTGTTGTAGGCTGCTGCACTATTAGACTCATAATTTACCGAGGAAGAAAAACTGTCCTGAGCCTTGCTATATTCCTTGAGATTAAATTGGCACATGCCCCTCATGAAATATGCATAACCCTTGTGCTCCTGATCCAAAAAATCCGTGAAGAGAAGCTTGACATACTCATCTATAGCTTCTTGATACTTCCCCTGGTTGTATAGCTTATCAGCATTCACCAAGGATGTTATGGAGCGGTTCGAATTCCAGGGATTAAAATCAGGTGATCCCTTATCCCTGTGAGGCAATCTCATATATAAAAACTGGCTGTAAATATTAGCAGTAGATATAAGTATAATAAGTACAATCGTAAATATTACAGCCTTTTCAAAACTCCATTTTGACAAAAACTCACCTCCTGACTTGTCTCAACTATATTTTATATCACCTAGGACAAACATTCAATTGCATAACAAGCACGATGCTTTAAGTTTACATTACAAATTTATCGACATATAATTATCTTATCAAGAAAAAGTTGAAACATTTTCCTTATTTAATCGTATATACCTATGAAACTAAAAATGACTAATCACATATCCAAAGGAGAATCGAATAATGAAAAAAAGAAAGAAACTGATAGTAATCATAGCTATTATACTAATATTAGCTGCTCTATTTGGCGCCAAAGCAGTCTTATCAGCCAAGAATAATTTTAAAGCTGTCAATGCTGCCGATGCAATGAAAAAGAATCTGGTACAATCCATATCAATAACAGGAAACATAAAAGCAAATGAATCAGAAGAAATAATGCTGCCATCTACACAAAAGGTGCAGGAAGTCTTAATAAAAGAAGGTCAAGAAGTAAAAAAAGGACAACTTCTTATAAGACTTGACGCCAGCGATTTGGATAACCAACTTAAAAAGGGAAGGATTTCCTTGGAGCTGTCAAAAAGAGATCTTGAAAAGCTTAAAGATGAGGAAAACAGCACTGCAAAAAAAACCATGGAAAACTCGGTAAAACAAGCTGAGCTGAGCCTTCAAAGCACAAAGTCCAAATACGATGACGCCCAAAGAAGACATGAGCAAAACATGAAGCTCTATGAAGCAGGCTTCCTCTCCAAGGAGGAATTTGAAAACTCCAAATCAGCTTTAGATGATCTTCAAACCACTATGATGAATATGGAATTAGCCTTGGATAATGCTCAAAATTCCTTAAAAGATTTTGATGATAAAATATATCAGCAGGAAAAACAAATACAAATAACCAATACAGATTTGGAAGGTCTTCAAAAAAAGGTTGCAGACAGCAATATCAAAGCAAATATAAACGGTACCATAGTAAAAATGGATGCTAAGAATAATCAATATCCTCCAGCAGGAAGCAGCATTCTCATCTATGACCAATCCCAATACAAGATGGATCTAAAGGTAAGCCAATATGATGCCGTAAGCCTCAAAGAAGGTCAAAGAGCTACCATAAAGATAAAAGGCTTGGACAAAACCTACGAGGGCCAAGTGACCAAAATAGGAGAATCCGCTATTGTAGAAATGTCAGGAACCAACAAAGAAACAAAGGTTATGGTGGAAATAACTCTGGATAATGCGGATGAACTGATAAAAGCCGGCTACGAAGCAGATGCAGAAATAGTACTAATGGAAAAGGAAAACTCAATTGCTGTTGGCTTTGAAGCAGTGCAAACCGACCCAGAGGGCAAGAAATATATATTCGTCCTGGAAAATAACATTGTCAAAAAGAGAATAGTAGAAACAGGGCTTGAAACAGACTTTGAGATAGAGATAACCACCGGTCTTGAAGAAGGTGAAAAGTATATCACCAGCCCACCGCTAGGACTCCAAGACGGAGAGACTGTGAAGACAATCGGAGGGATGTAGCTTGATAATTCAAATGGAAAACCTCAATAAAACATATGATACGGGCTCTATTCAGGTAGAAGCCCTAAAGTCTGTAAAGCTAAATGTAAATAAAAATGAATATGTTGCCATAATGGGCGCATCAGGATCAGGCAAATCTACTCTCATGAATATCATAGGCTGCTTAGATAGAATGACAAGCGGTCAATACATACTAGATGGTGAAGATGTATCTACACTAAACGATACCCAGCTGGCAGAAATAAGAAACAAAAAGATTGGCTTCGTATTTCAGTCATTTAATCTGCTGCCTCGTCTCACCGCTTTGGGAAATGTAGAGCTTCCAATGATTTATGCAGGAATACCCGGAGCCAAAAGACTGCAAAAAGCTAAGGAAGCATTAGAAAAAGTAGGCTTGGGAGATAGGATGCATCACAAGCCCAATGAGCTCTCAGGAGGTCAAAAACAAAGAGTAGCCATAGCAAGAGCTCTTGTAAATAATCCGGCTATACTTTTAGCAGATGAACCTACAGGAAACCTGGATAGCAAATCCAGTATAGAAATCATGGATATATTTGGAGGCTTAAACAAAGAAGGTGTAACCATAGTAATGGTAACCCATGAAGCCGAGATAGCAGCTCACACCAAAAGAAATGTGGTCTTCAGGGATGGGGAGATAATATCAGACAACCCTGTAGAAAACCGGGTGACAAGGGAGACAAAAATATGAATGTAATGGAAAGCTTCAAGTCAGCCCTATACAGCGTCAGAGCCAATAAAATGCGTTCCTTCCTTACCATGTTGGGAATAATAATCGGTATATCCTCAGTAATAACCATAGTCTCCATAGGTGAAGGAGGTAAAAATGCCATAATAGGGGAATTTGAAGATATTGGTAAGAACACTGTAAATGTACAGGTCAACAGCAGAACCATGGATGTAAAAAGCAGCGACTACTTCACCATGAAAGACATAGAAATGCTAAAATCCATGCTTCCTGAAGTAACAGCAATAGTGTCACCTTTCAGTGTTTATGGCAAAATAAATGCAGGCAAAAAAAATAAAGAAATAATACTTCAAGCCACTACTGAAGATTATTTTAAGATAAAAAAGACAGAAATTTTGCATGGTCGTCTTCTAAACTCCGGAGATGTACAAAGCAGCAGACAGGTAATATTAATAGATGAAAAAGCAGCTTTGGAGCTTTTTGGCAGAACAGATGTAGTTGGCGAAAAAGTATCCGTCAACTTTTGGGAAAACACCTCAAGTTATAATATTGTAGGAGTATTAAAGTTAAATGACAGTGAATTTATTCAAATGCTTGAGGGCTCCAGTTTTTACTCCGGCATGATACCTCTCACAGTTTTAAATAAAATGTCATTTAATATTGACTTTTCCTATATGACTGCAAAAGTCGATGCCTCAGCAGATTTAGGTCAAACAGCTAAAAAAATAGTAAAGCTTTTGGAAAACTCCCATAGAAATAAGGGCATATACTACGCTGAAGAAGGCTTTAAGGAGTTGGATATGGTCAATAGTGTATTAGCCACCTTCACTGCCGTAATAGGGGCCATAGCAGGCATATCCCTTGTTGTAGGCGGAATAGGAGTTATGAATATAATGTTGGTGTCCGTAACGGAGAGAACCAGAGAAATAGGCATAAGGAAAGCCTTGGGAGCAAAGAAAAAGGATATACTTTTCCAATTCCTTACAGAGTCCTTGATACTTTGCCTAATTGGCGGTACAATAGGATTAGGGCTTGGCGTAGGATTGGGAGCTTTGGTAGGTTCTTTTATAAAGGTTGAAGCAGCAGTATCCCACATAATACTCATAGTGGCAGTTGCCTTCTCCTCAGCGGTAGGGATATTCTTTGGATTATACCCTGCCAACAAAGCCGCTAAGCTTGACCCCATAGAAGCGTTAAGATACGAATAGGGAGGTAAAAAATATGAAGAAACTAATATGCACCCTGCTATGTACCACATTGGTATTTGCAAATACAGCTGTATATGCAGATATCCCCAAATTCCGCTACAGCTTTGACGAAGCAGTGAAAATGGCAATGGATAACACGCCTGAATATAAAACTGTAGATAGATCTATCGGTACTCTCTATGATACTTATGAAGCATTAGAAAAAAGGACTCCGGAGGATATAAAATTTGTAGGCGGAATGAAAACCTTTATAAGTCAGCAAGTAGATCCTCAAATTAATATGGAAAATACTTATTCTAGTTATCAAATGACCATAATAGCTAGAAACGATATTAAAAGAAGTGTCCAGATAGGATTGAGGCAAGCTGTTATAGGTGTACAAAAAGCTGAAATGGCCTATGCAGAAACAGACATAGGAAAAAAGAATAAGCAAAATGAGCTGGAACTGCTAGAAATTAGATACGAAAACGGGCTAATAAGCAAGAATGATTACAATGACAGCAAACGCGAAATCAAAGACGCACTCAAAGCCTTTGATAATGGTGAAAAAGCCGTAGACATTGCCTATCGTGAGCTCAATACTCTTTTGGGCAGAGAAGATGAAAAGGATATAGAAGTCAAGTTGGATGACACTGTAATTCCTTTAGAAAAGCTTGACCTAAAGCAGATAAAAAAAGACATGCTTAATAACGGTAAAGCTGCTTCCAGCACAAGCAAAGATTCTATAAGACAGTTAAAAGAAAATAGATATATTGCTAGTTATAGATATGACCTTATTAAAGAAAGATATGATAAATATGACTTGAACAAATTCTCCGACAAAATGAGAGAAGACATAGAAGATATGTATGAAGATGCAAAAGAAAAGTTTGAAGTTGCGGACAAAGCATATCAAAACGCCATAGACCGCTTCGAAAAAAACTTTGATGATATGATAGAAGATATTGAAGATCTATATGAGGACATAGAAGATGTAAAAGAAAGAATTACAGAAGAAAAAGCAAACCATTCATTATATAAGCTCAAATATGAATCAGGAAGAATGCCTAGGCTGGAATACGAAGCCTTAGGAGACAAAATCACCCTTTTGGAAAACAACCTGAAGGAACTAGAGCTAGACCTAAACATGAAATATGCAGAGCTTCTCATATACAGCGATTTGAAGAAAGTTGTAAAAGAATAAAAAACGGGACACCGGGGACGGTTCTTTTTGTCCCGCAGTGTCCTACCTTTTTCCACGACTTTTGGGAAGCGTTACTCTAAAAACGCTTCCTTTAATTTTCCCATTGAAAACGCTGATGCTTCCGCCGTGTTCTTTCGCAATCCACTGTGCTATTGACAAGCCCAAGCCGGAGCCGCCGCTCTCTCTGGTCCTTGCCTTGTCCACCCTGTAAAATCTTTCAAATATCTTGGTCCTTTCCTCTTCTTTTATGCCTTCGCCCGTATCACTTAATAATATTTCTATATGGCTGCCATGATTAATAAGCTCCACTCCCACCAATCCATTGTCCGGTGTATATTTGATAGCATTATCAAGAAGTATTACAACTAGCTGCTTTATAAGTGCCTCATCTCCTGTATAGCTTACCTCCTCATCTAGCTGCAAATCCAGCTCTATATCCTTTTTCGCTGCTATAGGCTCAAAAGGAGATAGAGCCTCCCTAATGGCTCTATCCAGCCTAAAGGGAACCATAATCATGCTGTCTTGCTGAGAATCAGCCCTTGCCAAAATAAGCAAATCATCCACCAGCCTAGACATCCTCTTGTTTTCCGATAGTATATTATTAAGCCACTTTGATTGGCTATCGACGCTCTCATCAGCATTGTCCATAACTACCTCCAAATTTGTCTGAATGGAAGAAAGAGGAGTCCTAAGCTCGTGAGAAGCATCGGCTACGAAGTTTTTCTGCCTCTCCCACGCTTCTTTGATAGGTATCAAAGCCTTGTCTGCCAAAAATAGGCTGCCAAAAAAGGCAAGGGTCATGCTTCCCAGCCCTATTATAATAAAAATAGTTGCAAGCCGAGTCAAGAATCCTTTTTCTCTTTGTATATTCAAGTATGCTATAGTCGAGCCAGCCTTATCGGGAGAAGAAAACTTCATAAATCTATAGGTCTCATTGCTTATTTTAATATCCCCATCATCTCTTTTATGCTTTACTGTTTTATCCAGCAATGTCTTTAGCTCAGCATCAGCTACAGGAATGCTTTGAGATTTTCCGTTGACGTTGCCTGATGAGTCTAATTTTATATAGAAGCTATCTTGAACGTTTCTTCTAGGAGGACCTCCAGATAATCTTTCCGGTGCCCTGCTCTGAATAAAGATCATTCTCAGGCTGCGCTGCGTCTCCGTCCTCATACCTCTTTCCATAAGTATATATATTCCAGAAAACACAAAGGTCAGTATCAAGCCCAATACCATTATATTTATTAGAGTCAGCTTAATCCTAAGACTTCTAAACATTGTTTGCCTCCTTAATGCAATAGCCTATGCCTCTTACTGTTTCTATAGCAAAATTGCAATGCTCCGACACCAGCTTTTTTCGTAAATTGTGAATATATATTTCTACTATATTTATTTCTACTTCAGAATCAATACCCCATACCCTGTTAATTATCTGCTCCCTAGTAATAACCTGTTTTCTATTTCTAAAAAAAAGCTCCAGAAGCTGAGTTTCCTTAAAAGTCAGCTTTATGGTCTCATTGCCTACTTCAACCTCTTTATGTAAAGGCTTAAGAATTGCCTTACCTACCCGGATATTCTCTCCTTCGCAGATATCGTTTTGTCTCCTAGACAACGCCCTGATCCTTGCTAGCAATTCTTCTGTAGAAAAAGGCTTGATTAGATAATCATCCGCTCCTGCATCTAAACCTTCAACTCTGTCCGATATAGCATCTTTTGCCGTCAATATAAGCACTGGAGTCTTTATGCCCTTAAGCCTTATATCTTTAATCATGCTTACACCTTCTTTAAATGGAAGCATTCTATCAACTATGAGCAAATCATAAGCATCCGTGTATGCCATTTCTTCACCGCTTATTCCATCATAGGCAACGTCAACCATATATCCCTTTTTCTTTAACATAAATGCTAAAGCATCAGACAGGGCAACCTCATCCTCTATCAATAAGATTCTCATGAAACCACCTCTAGGTCTATTTTATATTAATAACCTTAATAATTCATTAAGAAAAAGAATATTAAGGTAATTTTAAGATTCAATCACTAGAATGGAAATATGACGAAATCTATTCTTTTGGGAGGTTGAAAAAATTGAGTACTTCAAACACTACAACAATTGTTAAATTTAATAAAAGGAAGCTTATTAATGGAAAAACAATATTTATATTTCTTTTCATAGCCATAGCTGCCTTTACTGGTTTTTATTATGTCAAATCCAAAGCTTCAACAAAAGGCGAAATAATACAGCAAACAGCAGTCGCAAGGCGGGGAGATCTTAAAGTGACAATGAGCGGCTCCGGTACACTAGCCTCTTCTAGCACCCTTACTGCCCTTTCAAGTGTAGAAGGCACAATCAGCAAAATATACTTTAAAGACGGAAGCTTGGTGGAATCAGGAAGCCTAATAATGGAATTGGACAGCGGCGAAGCCAAATTGAATGTAAAAAAGTTAGAGAACAATATGGCTCAAACCAAATTATCTAGGGATAAAATATTGAAATCTCTGAACGGTAGTGAAATAATAGCTCCCATCTCCGGTGAAATAACAGATATAAAATACAAAACAGGTGACAATGCTGGAAAAGACAGCACCTTGCTTACAATTACAGATAAAAACAAGCTGAAGCTCTTGCTGCCATTTAATGATGCCTACAAGAATGAATTAAAACTGGATCAGAAAGCAACCATATATGCCTTTGATAGTTCCTTAAATGAGATGAGCAAGTTGGAGGGCTACATATCCTTTATAAGCACTGCCCAAAACGATATGGAAGGAACTCAATCCTATAATGTAGAGTTCACTATGTCAAATCCAGGACATTTGAATGATACCATGATAGCCAGCGCGCAAATCAATCTATCCGGTAAAACCCTAAAAAGCATAGGAAGTGCAAAGCTCTCTTATAGTGAAAGCATAGGAGTAAAGACTGAAATAGGAGGCGTGGTAGAAGGATTAGACGTAATCTTAGGTCAATATATAAACAAGGGAGATATTTTAGCTAATATCACTAATGATGATTTGTCCATTGAGTTGGAAACAAATTCTCTGAATTTGGAGGAAATGGAGAACCAACTAGAATACGCAAATGATAAGCTATCTAAATACAAGATTTATTCTACCATCAGCGGTACCCTTTCAATGGAAGATATCAAGATTGGTGATGCGGTTAAATCAGGTCAAACTGTATTTAAAGTCTCCAATTATGACAAGATGGAATTCCAAATATCTATAGATGAGCTGGATATTGCAAAGATTCAAGCAAGCCAGATTGTAAATATTACTGTAGATGCCCTGCCTGAAACCTCTGGAAAACCTTTGCCAGGCATAGTAACTGAAATAGCCAAGGAAGGCACATCTAGCAGCGGTGTAACCACCTATCCTGTGACAGTACAATTGACAGAGAGCAATAACAGTCTAAAGGTGGGAATGAACGTCAATGGAGAAATAATTGTCAACGAAAAGAAGGACGCACTCTACATACCCATTGAAGCAGTGCAAAAGAGAGGCGGCAATAGTATTGTTTATGTAAAAAGTGACGAGGCTCCGGCAGAGCAGCAGGCAGCTCAAGGTAACGCAACTAGATCTAGAGCAAGAGCCCAAGGGCAAATAGACAGTTATTATGCAGGTGCAGCAGCTAAGGAGGTAAAAGTAGGCATAAACAACGATGAATACATAGAAATTTTGAGTGGCTTAAGAGAAAGAGACATAGTAATACTTCCACAGGCAAGCTCCGGTTCAAACTCTGCAAACTCTCAGCTCAGAAACATAAGAAATAGCGGTGGTATGCCAGGAGGAGGAATGCCAATGGTCGTACCCGGAGGCCAAGGAAGGTAGTGGAGGTATATTATGATACAGATATATGAAATGTATAAAACCTATCAAATTAACGATATAAAAATTGAGGCACTAAAAAATATTAACCTTAGGATAAAACAAAATGAATTTGCGGCTATAGTAGGTCCCTCCGGTTCCGGCAAATCCACCCTAATGAATATGATGGGCTGTCTAGATATCCCTACTTCGGGCAACTATATCTTAGACGATGTAGAGGTGAGCAGCCTAAGGGACGATGAGCTAGCCGAAATAAGGAATCAAAAGATTGGCTTCATTTTTCAAAGCTTTAATCTTATTCAAAAACTCACAGCCTTGGAAAACGTTGAGCTACCTCTTATTTATCAAGGAATAAACACCAAAGAAAGGCTTAGAAGAGCCAAGTTGGTCTTGGAGAATGTGGGTCTGGGAGACAGACTGGATCACAAGCCCAATGAGCTCTCCGGCGGGCAGCAGCAAAGAGTGGCAGTAGCCCGTGCACTCATAAATAATCCTCCCATCATCTTCGCCGATGAGCCTACAGGAAACTTGGATACCAAATCAGGTATAGAAATAATGAATCTGCTAAAGGAGCTGCATAGAAAGGGTAACACTATAATACTTATCACCCACGATAACGATATAGCCCAACAAGCTGATAGAATCGTCAGAATTAATGACGGTGAAATAGTAGAAGACAGGCAGGTGGTATAAATGGGATTTATCCAAGCATATAAAATGGCCATCAAAAGCATAAGAGGCAACAAAGGAAGATCTTTTCTCACCATGCTGGGAGTCATCATTGGAGTTGCTTCCGTTATCTCCGCTGTTGCCTTTGCCCAAGGCAGCACTAAGAATATAACAGATTCTATACAAAAGCTGGGTACCAACCTCATACAAATAAATATTACCGGCAGAAACAGCAACAGGAACATGTCTTATGAAGATTTAAAGGAATTTGCTGAAAAAAATATAGATATAATCGGGGCTGTAGCTCCCCAATCCAGTACCAGTGCAAAGGTTAAATATGGAACTAAAAACATGGACACCACTGTCATAGGTACCACCCCTGAATATGAAAGAATAAAAAATGTCCATGTTACTCAAGGCAGATTTATATTGGATTTTGATGTGGACTACAGGCAAAATGTAGCTTTAGTAGGTACCGCTATAGTGAGGGAAATATTCCAAGGCAAAGACCCACTAGGTGAGAAAATAAAAATAAAAGGCCAGATATTCAAGGTAGTTGGCGTGTTGGAGGAAAGAGCAAGCAGCGCCACCCGCTCCGATGATGACCAAATAATAATTCCAGTAACTGCCTCCAGAATGATCACCGGCACCTCAGCCATCAGAAATTTTTCCGTTGAGGCAGCAAGTGCTGAAAAGGTAAAAACAGCTATGGAAAGCCTAGAAGCTTTTTTATTGAAGATTTATAAGAATGAGAATACCTATAGAGTATTTGATCAATCCCAAATGCTGGATACATTAGGTGAGGTTACAGGTAGCATGATGATAGTCTTGGGAGGTATAGCCGCCATATCCCTCATCGTTGGAGGCATCGGCATAATGAACATAATGCTGGTATCCGTTACAGAAAGGACAAAAGAAATAGGCATTAGGAAGGCTATCGGGGCCAAAAGAAAAAACATACTTACCCAGTTTATGATAGAAGCTGCTGTTGTAACAGGCATCGGCGGAATATTAGGGCTTCTCCTGGGCTTCTCAATCATCAAATTCATCATAGGAGGCCTAAACATAGTCCCTGCCGTATACTCCATCCCCTGGGCCTTGATATCCTTTGGCATATCCCTATTGGTAGGAATAATCTTCGGCCTCTTCCCCGCCTACAAAGCAGCCCGCCTCAATCCAATTGAGGCTCTGAGGTCGGAATAAAGGAGTGATATATATGAAATTTAAAATACTACCATTGCTGCTTATTTTTACTTTGCTGCTAGGTGCAGCAGTCAGTGCCGAGCCAAAGTTCCACTATAGTTTTGATGAAGCATTTGATATGGCTCTAAAAAGCTCATCAGAATACAAATCAAAAGACAATGCTATTAGCAAAGCCTATGATAATTTTGAAAAATTGGAGAAAGCTGCTCCTAGGGAAGTGAAATTGAATATTTCAAATTTTAAAAAATTCATAACTGACCAAGTAGATCCCTATGTAGCAGTAGAAAAAGCTTATTCAAGCTATCAGCAAGCTATACTAGATAGAGATAGCACAAAAATAACTCTTGCTCTCAACCTGAGGTCTGCCATAATAGCAGTGCAAAACGCTGAAATGGAATCAGAAAAAGCAAATACTGATGAAAATACCTGGGAAGAAGAGCTAAAGCTCTTAACCCTCAGATTGGAACAAAGCCTTATATCCAAAACAGAATATAAAAGTAAAAAGGCTGATCTGGAGAACAAAATTGAAGGATTGGCAAAAACTCAAGACGCGCTAGAGACTGCCTATTACAATCTGAACTCTCTTCTTGGTAGAGAGGATGAAAAGGATATAATCGTAAATCTGGATGATACTGTAATCCCTCTGGGCAAATTGAATCTGGAGCAAATAAAAAAGGATAGAATAAAGAAGGACACAGGCCTAAATCAAAAAAAGAATCAGAGATATGCAGAAAAAGTCTACTTTGATCTGGTAGAAGAAAGATATCTCAAGTATGATCTGGACAGATTTACCGACTCTATGAGAAGTGACATGATAGAAATGTATGAAGAGGCAAAGGAAAGCTTTGAGGCCGCAGATTTGAATTATGAAAAAGCTCTGACTGCCTTTAACAAGGATTTCGATGAAATGATAAAAAGCATAATTGATAATATAGAAGAAATTGATAGCATCAAAGAAGAAATGTTGGAAGAGCAAGAAAACGCCGAATTTTATAAAATAAAATATGAAGCCCGAATGATTTCAAAAAGTGAATATACTAATAAGCTGAACAACATCACAGCACTTCAAAACAAACAAAAAGCCGCGCAATTGGCGCTCAACCTGAAATACGCCAAGCTCCTTGCCTACAGCGATTGATAAGACACCGGGGACGGTTCCGGGGACAATGGGGACGGTTCTTTTTGTCCCCTTTTTATTGTATAGGAAAGTATACTTTCCTATACAATGGGGGATGCAAGGGGGGATCCCCTGCCGTCCAAGGGGAATATGTTATCAACATATTCCCTCAGAATGCGAAGCATTCGTCGAAGGGAACCATAGGGTTCCCTAGCGAAAAAAGTTGCGAAGCAACCTTTTTTATTGCTGGTTTTTATATAAAATTTATGCTACCATATCAGTAATACAAGAGGAAGGGGTCGTGATGTTAGGGTTGAACGAAAAAATAAGCCTGTACGGATTTAACAATTTGACAAAAACTTTAAGCTTTAACATTTATGATATCTGCTATGCTAATACTGAAAGAGACAAAAAGGATTACATTACCTATATTGACGAGCAATACAACTCCGAACGTTTGACTAGCATTCTTTGTGAGGTTACAAACATAATAGGAGCAAACATACTCAATATTTCCAAACAAGATTATGATCCTCAGGGAGCAAGTGTAGCTATTCTTATTACAGAAGAAGGAATGCCCTGTCATTTCATTGATCCTTCTTGCAACAAAGGGGATCTCTCACATCTGAGGGATTGTGTTGTAGCTCATTTAGATAAAAGTCATGTTACTGTTCATACCTACCCGGAAAGCCATCCGGATAACGAAGTGTCTACATTTAGAGTAGATATCGACGTCTCAACCTGTGGGGAAATATCGCCCCTAACTGCCCTAGATTACCTAATAGGGAGCTTTGACTCGGATATAATAACTATAGATTATAGAGTCAGAGGTTTTACAAGGGATGTATACGGGCATAAATACTTTATTGATCATGCTATGAACTCAATACAAAACTATATTGAGAGTGAAACTCTGAAAAAATATGATACCATAGATGTTAATGTATATAATGCTAATATGTTTCACACAAAAATGATGATAAAAGAAATAGATTTGAATAACTATCTTTTTAATACAGACCCTTATGACCTTAGACCTGAAGATAGACGCAGCATAAGAAATAAGCTCTCCAAAGAGATGATAGAAATATATCATGGCTTAAACATCTATAATCACATTGAAGAGTAATAAACTGAGGAGGTTACCCATGGAACTTTGGTTTACAGAGGAACATACAGATAATGTACGTTTCACAATAAAAGTTGACAAGCATATATTCAGTGAGCAAAGCCCCTTTCAAAGAATAGACTTCTTTGACACCAATGAATTTGGACGTGTTTTTGCCCTAGATGGATATATTATGCTTACACAAAAAGATGAGTTTATATATCATGATATGATTGTCCATGTGCCTATGGCTACTAATCCCAATATTAAAAAGGTATTGCTCATAGGCGGCGGCGATGGAGGTTCTGTAAGAGAACTTACTAGATACAGCACCATAGAAAGCATCCACATGGTTGAAATTGACCAAAGAGTGGTTGAATGCTGCAGGGAATTCCTGCCACAAACATCCTCAAAGCTGGATGACAGCAGAATCAGACTCTTTTATGAGGATGGCATAAAGTTTATCAGCACCAAGCATAAGGAATATGATTTGATAATTGTGGATTCTACAGATCCTATCGGCCCCGGAGAAGGTCTTTTTACAGAAGAATTCTATAAGAACTGCTACGGAGCTTTGAAAGATGACGGTATCCTTGTGAACCAGCACGAGAGCCCTTATTATGATAACACTGCCAAATTGATGAAAAGGACCCATAAAAGAATCAAGCAGTTTTTCCCCATAGTCAAGGTATATCAATTTCACATACCTACCTATGCATCGGGACATTGGCTCTTCGGGTTTGCGTCTAAAAAATATGACCCTGTAAAGGATCTGGATGATAAAGCATGGAACAGCCTAGGCTTGGAGACAGAATACTATAACACAGAGCTGCACAAAGCCTCCTTCGCTCTTCCCAACTACGTCATAAAGATGCTTAAAAATGCATAATAATGAGCCACCATTACTGGTGGCTCAATTTTATTTAGGTTCTATTGCTCTCCAATGTCTTCTATCTGCACTGCTTGATAAACTCATCAAACAGCTTCCTAAAAATAGGGTGCTTCGGAGCCAAGGCTTCTGGATGCCACTGGACACCCACTACAAAATCCTTCTCTATGGATTCTATAGCTTCAACAATGCCTTCATGGGAAAAAGCCGCTGCTTTCAATCCTTTTCCCAAATCCTTTACCGACTGATGATGAAAAGAATTTACGGCAATGCTGTGTTTTTCAAATATACTATAAAGCTTGGTATCCTTTTCAATTCTCACCATATGATGAACCTGACTTGAATCACCGTTTTCAGGGCAATGACCTAGAGAGCCTTCAACTTGCGCATTGATATCTTGATAAAGATTGCCTCCTAGGACCACATTCATCAATTGTGAGCCCCTGCATATGCCCAATATAGGCATGTTCAAATCGTAAGCCTCTTTGAATAAATACATCTCACAGGCATCTCTCTCCTGGGATGTGACTCCAATTTCCTTTATGGGATTTTCACCATAATGCAAGGGTGATACATCCTCTCCCCCTGTAAATATTATACCATCAACAATATCTATATACTTGAGTAAGGATTCTCTATCCTCAATTAAGGGAATCAATACGGGAACTCCACCTGCTTGGATAATAGCATCGATATAGGTATAGCTTACAGAATTATACCTGCACGCCCCCTTGGCATCAATAAATGTAGTCAACCCAATAACTGGTCTCATTTATAAATAACCCCCTATCAATATCTCATTGTGTTTTCCACCCATACCCAAATTCTATCATAATAAAACAAAAAAGCAACAAAATGACACAGAGGGGACAAAAAGAACCGTCCCCGGTGTCCCCAAAGAACCGTCCCCGGTGTCCCATTAGAGGGCAATAGAAGAAGTGGCTAATAAATCCACAAAACAATCGATGATTTTTGCATCAAACTGAGTTCCCTTGCCCTTTATCATCTCCTGGATGGCTTCCTCCTTTGTCAGAGGTATCTTTCTATAAGGTCTTGAGCTGGTCATTGCATCATATGCATCTGCAACAGCTATAATTCTAGCCAAACAATCAATATCTTCACCTTTTAATCTTTGGGGATAACCCGTGCCATCTATTCTCTCATGATGTTGCAATAATATCTTCCTGCTTTCATAGAGAAAATCCACGTCAGATAATATATCATGTCCAATCTTAGGATGCTGCTGAATTATCTCAAATTCTTCCTTGGTCAGCTTTCCTTCTTTATTCAGTAATGCTGACGAAATTCCAATTTTGCCAATATCATGCAATATGCTGGCAAATTCCAGCTTGCTTAGATCTTTTGAGCCTATACCCATAGTTTTTGCAATAAGCATGGAAATATTGGATACCCTATCACAATGTCCACGAGTATATTTATCGCTGGCTTCGATGGCATTGGCAAGAGAACGAACTGTTGATAGATAGTTCGCCCTTATTTCTTCTACGAGACCTGAAAGCTCTTTATTCATTGACTCTCTCTCTTTTATTAGCTCCCTCAAAGCATCTACCATATTATTGAATTGGTCTCCAAGAACCCGAAACTCGTCCTTTGACTTAATATAAGCATGTTCATTTAAATTGCCCTGTGAAATATTATATATAACCTTCATTATACTCTCTAAAGGTCTGGTAATAATCTGTGAAAGAAGAAGACCAATAATAAGTGTAATCAAAATACTAACTAGAGCAACCTGTATAGTCCTATCTTTTATTGGAGCTAAAACTTTATCCATATCTAGAGGCATCACGCCCACTAGTTTCCATCCTGTTTCGGGTACCGTCATATAGCTGACCATTCTTTGCTTACCCTCAAAATCAAGTATTTCTATCCCTTGGTCTGCAGTAATCTGCTTTGCCAATTCCTCATCCTCGCTTATATTGGTCAAAAGCATTTCCTGATCCGGATGTGAGTATATCTCGCCTCTGCCGCTCAAAAGCATCAGATAGCCTCCATCACCGAATCTAATGTCTCCAATAATGTCTGAAATTCTAGACAATTTTATATCTAACCCCACCACCCCGGATATGCCGCTTTGGCTTTCTACTGCCCTTGCTACTGTGACTACCATTCCTCCTATTTCACCCGCATCTAAATATGGATCCGTCCAAACAGCCTTCCCTTTATTTTCCACCGCCTTCTTATACCAATCCCTAGTGCGGCAATCATAGTCTTCAGGCATTGTAATGTCAAGAGGGGCAATAAAAAGCGATCCATCCTCTTCAGGTCCTAGATACAACCAAGCAATGTAAGGGCTTCCTTTAATATAGCCCATCCACTGATCAGCAATATCCTGAAAGTGACTAGGAATGGATCTCACCATTTTGGGCTGGGAGGGTTTGTTTCTATAGCTTATGATTTCTTCATCCTCTGCCCAATAATTTACCACATGTTCCATATCTGACATAAATCTACGCAAAAAATAGTCGTTTGCATTTTCCAAAGTCTTAAAGCTACTTTGTTTTACCTCATTAAGAATTATTGCTTTTGCATTATTGAATGTAAGTATTCCGATAGAAGTGATGGATATTATAATAACAACCAGCATTATTAATATAATCTTATCTCGTATACCTATTTTCATTCAAATGTCCCCTTTTATTATCATATACTGCATATACCTTTAATTTTCATCATAATAATAATGGTTCCTAACTCATAATATATCAATATTTAGACAAAAAGGCAAATAAAAGAAAAAGTTAACTCACCTTCCCTGGCTATCTTTCGCAATGTTTTGCAATCTTTATACAGTTTCGGCCTGCGCTTTTTGCTTCATAAAGAGAATGATCTGCCATTTCAATATATTCTGCAAGGGAAGTTCTTGAAAAATCAGAAATCACTGTATAACCAATGCTTATTGTAATTCTAAACTGTTCTCCTTCATGTGTATAAAAAATATTAGCATTTTCTACTTTCTCACGAAGTTGTTCTGCAATATGACAAACCGGAGTAACATTGAAATTCTCCAAAATACAGATAAACTCTTCTCCCCCAAAGCGACCGACAAAGCCTTGAACTTCTCCCATTGCTTCCGACAAAATATGGCTGATTTTCTCCAAGCATATATCACCATAAGAATGTCCCTTGCTGTCATTTACCCATTTGAAGTGATCAATATCGATCATCATAAGTACATGGCATGTCCCAGGCTTGGGATTGGCAAGTGTTTTGAGCTTTTTATTAATACTCCTGCGATTGGGCATATTTGTTAGAGTATCATAATTTGCCTGTTTTTGAAGAATTAAATTTTGGTCTTTTAATAAATCCACAATCTTTTCATTCTCAAGGGATTGGGATTCAATAATCTCATTCAGTATCACATTAGTAGGTCTTTTATTCACTAATTCATTTTCAAGTTTTAAAATTTCTAATTTATTAATCAAATTCAAAGATTCCGTTTTGGTTATTAAATAATGATAATTTGTAAAATGGCTCAGCGCTTTTTTATATTCTCCAGCTGAAACATAATAGTCATGAAATCTTTTTTCAATTTCAGCTCTCTTTTTATCTGCGCAGCAAAAAATAGCGAGTTTATTAGCTTGTCCGAGAATAGGCAATGCTTCATCGCTTTCTGATAGAATTTCCAAATCGTATAATTGAATATATGTGTCAACAAGATAGTAGTTGTTATCTAATCTTTCAAACTGTTCTTTAGCCTGATAAAAATAGTCTCTTGCTATATGAAAATTACCACTTTTCATATATGCTTCACCTATTTTACAAAACAAGTCGCCGGCATAAATATCATCCTTACTTGCATTGATGTGAGAAAGAGCTTCTGTGAAAGAATCCATTGCGGCATTCAAATCATTGGCTTTTAGGTGAAGGTCGCCTATATTGGTCAGAATTGCCATATGATAAACTTCAATTTCAAATAACTCTGCTAATGTTTTCGCCTTTTCATAATAAGACATTGCATAATCATAATCAGTTGCTTCTTTATAAACCTCTCCTATGTTAGACAAAATCGAAAGATATAGTTTTGGACAGTCTTCATTTTGAATCATTTTTTCAGCAATCATAAAATACTTAAGTGCCTGTTGAAATAAGCCTGAATAAAAACAGAAAATGCCAAAATAATTATTTGCCCTAGCCTGCCCTTCAATATCATTCAACCCCTCATAACATTTTAAAGCGTAATCCGACGTCTTAAAACCATTGACAGAGTCTGATAAATTTCTATAGACAAAACACATATCTAATAAAACCTCACCGAGTAGTTTCTGATCAGACCCTGCAAGGGCTTCATCTCGGATTTGTATAAAAATATCAAGGGCATCATGATAATTATTATTCATTTTCTTTTTACCTGCTTCATAAAGCTCTCTGATAGCTATATCCATATTTCCCTCTCTAAAGCGCAAATAATTTTTGTATATTTCTATATTTTACTACTCATCCAGACTCTTTTCAACTTTTTGTGCCAGGGGGACGTGGCAGGGGGACGTTTTGTGGCAGGGGGACGTTTTGTTTGCCACCTATTTCTGACCATAACTATCTAAAAACCCTTTGTGCAATTCGTCTGCTGCATCATCAGGTATGCAGGAAACGCAACCCAAGGTTTTTGCCAAATAATATATCTTCGCTGCATCCTCCACAACTACTGCATTGGTAAATGCTTCATCTAGTGTCTTTCCTATTGTCACTACTCCATGGTTTTTCATCAAGACTGCCGTCCTGTCCTTCATAGCTTCTACTGTAACATCTCCAAGCTCCTCTGTGCCTGCCATAGCCAATGGTGCAACCCTAACGCTGCCACCTATTGCATTTGCTAATTCCCCTATTACCAACGGTATTTCTACTCCTGCGACTCCTATGGCTGTTGCATATATAGAATGAGTGTGAACAATCGCACGAGCTTTTGGTCTAGCTGCATATATTTTTAGATGCATGGGCATTTCACTTGAAGGCTTTCTGATTCCATCAATTACTTTTCCTGAAGAATCAACCACTACAATGTCATCCGGGGCAGTAGTGTTATAATCCATCCCGCTTGGTGTAATGGCTATATA
>JAQUTA010000095.1 GCA_028709965.1 Lutispora sp. | reverse complement strand
TAAATATGATGATTGAAGCAGGTATTATGATTACCGGCGCTATGGATGTGATGGACGAAACAATCCCCGTTGCAGTGTGTTGAACTGCCAAAAGAGAAAATGTGACTCCTATAAACGGTCCAAATATAGCTCCTAATGTTATTTGGCCTATAGCCTTCTTGTCGTTAAAAGCATCCTTAATCTCAGGCCATTGCTTTCTCATTGTTATAATAACTGTAAAGCCTATGAAGGCAGCAATAAGCCTGATCTGCGTTGCTGCGAAAGGATTATATGAACCCATTCCAAGTTTGCTGAAAATAAGTCCAAAGGCTTGTCCTAGTGCTCCTATGCAGGCATACACAATTCCTTTTATCGGACGATTGAACTGCAATTTTTTCTCTACTGGATTTCGACTAAGTATTACAAGACATATGCCTCCCATGGTTATGAACATCCCTACCAATCCCAGAAGAGAAATCTTTTCTCCCATTATCAGAAACCCCGCTAACGCTGTGATAGGAGGTGCTGCAGATGTGATAAGCAATGATATTCTCGATCCTATTTCTACATAGGCTTGAAAAAGAAACAAATCACCTAATACAAAACCAATCAAACCCGATATCAAAAGCCAAAACCACGTGTGTGCTGTTGCATCAACCGGAAGAACAATACCTCTCGAAAAAAATGAACAGATTGCTAGCAAAAAGAATGCAATGAATAGTCTTATATAATTTACTGACATAGAACCTACCTTTTTACCAGCAGACTCAAAGGCAATTGCGTTAAGTGTCCAGCATAAAGCTGTAATCAAAGCTGCTATCTCCCCTATGTGTGATTGCATGATGTACCTCCACTATTCCAATATTCTCTCTATATGTATTCTACAACAATCTAAATAATAGTGAAAGTCTGCAAAAAAGGTTCATCAGGCAATTAGTTATATCTTCATATACTTGCTCTTTATTTATCTCATTTATCATCTCATGGCGACCACCTTCATAGAGCTTCAGCTCTACATCCGTTATGCCTATGCCCCTATACATCTCATAAAGCCTTGTTGTACCCTTTTCATATTCACCAAAGGGGTCTTCACTGCCCGAAATAATAAATAAAGGGCAAAATAAGGCCTTCAAATTGTAAATCCCAATTTGAAGGCCTTATTAGAAAAACTTCTATTATCTAGGATAGTTGCATCACTTCTTATAATACAATCATATATTATTTTAGCTACCTCTTCTCTTGTTATTGGTTTTTTTGGTTTTAATGTATTGTCTACATATCCGTTTACCACACCTATACTTGTCAAATAATCTACCCCATTTTTAGCATATGATGCTATATCCTTACTGTCTAGGAATGAAATTGGATTTTGTTCAGTGTTATTACCAATATCGAGACCCTTTGCAGCTACAAGCATCTTCACAAACTCGCCTCGTGTAGTATTTTTCCCAGGCTTGAAAACCAACTTATTGCTTTCATACATTCCGTTTACAAGCTCAGCGTTGCCTAGTCCATTAACATATACCTCGGACCATCTGCCCGTCATATCTGTGAAACTTTTGTAATTGGTATATTTCTGTACAGCATATCTTCCTGAATATTTTGTAGTGAGTCTAGCAATATATCCTCTGCAAAAGCTACTATAAAGTTTATAGGGAGTACCATTGTTCCCTTATTTTCCCATATGTTCATGTGAGGTATCAATTGTGTCTGTGTTTATAGTAAACTCCTTAATCTCAATATCCTTATCAAAGATTACCGCTTGAATCGGATCTTTTAAATAAACACTTTCGTATACGTAGGTTGATTTCGTATCTGTTTCATCATCTTTATTATAAATATTGGAAAATGCGTGTATTTGTTCCCCATTGATATAGCTTAGAACCTTGTTTCCGTCTTCGTCCTCAAGCCATATTTGTTCCTTTGGAATATGGGGTATGCTCGGATCGATATTATCAATTTTAATATTAAATATTCTCTCTTGACCGCTCAAATCAACTAAAGTATAGTTTTTGTCTACATTGTAATCAAAGGTAAGAAGATGATTCATGGAAATACCCATATCAGATAGCTTTGCATATGCTTTTACATATTTATCCGCCACAGCATTGATAGTCTTTTCACGAAGAGGCTGCATAAGCTTAATTGCTCTGAATGCCGCTATTATTTCATCCTCAGTTAGAGGATCGCCATAGTCTATAAAGGGATTTTTAATATTTACGCCGTCCTTTTTAAAATGGATATAGTTCCCTTCATCATCCACTTCATCGAACCACAACATCAATATCCCTGCATCCGTCATCTGTATTTCCTTTGACGAAAGATTAAAAGGTTTGCCTTTGTTTCCAAAATCCTCAGGTTGATATTCTATCATATAATATTGCTGCACCGAAGCTTCAGACTTGCCGCTTGGTACCCATTTATAATATAGTTTGATAATAAAATCCTTATCGGGAATTTTATCTCCCCGGATTTTAATATAATGATCCTTTGCCACTCTTCCTTCTGCACTGTCGAGAGAAAGGCTAAATATGCGTGTCGCAATATCAATGGGTCCTGATGGGAAATAACTTTCCATCCAATTTCCAACAATATCTGAAAAGTTTGCCCATATCTGATATGTATTCTTACTTCCCTGTACTCCCGTTATTTCTACTTCCTGCTTTGGGCTTTGTCTTGAAAGAGGATAGTTTATTGTTTGATTTGGCTCGATGCTTATTCCGCTTAAACAGACCCCTTTATATCAATGCCTATCATCTTGTTTAAAGGCGTTCTCATATTACTGCCATCAGACGGCAGAACCAATTTGCTGTTTATTACATCCATACCTGAAATATTTTTAAAAGAATTAGTGCTGTTTAAGATAATGTCATCGGCAAATACGAAATCATTTTGCTCGTTAAATTGGCCTTTGAAATCAAGATAAAAAACTTCTCCAAAAAGACCATCAAAATCCTCTTTTTAGGCTTATATCGGAATAAAAGTTCAGTCTGTCCTGTGTTAATACCATTAGCCACGGTGTTATTAACATTCATAATTCTAGCGCCTGCCAAATCTGCGGTAACAAATCTGCCATTGATTGCTTCTTTATTTTTGTTATACACCTGCAGTTTCAGTTTAGTGTTTGCGGTATTTAAGCTGCTAACTTGAATTTCTTCATTCAATACAACCCGAAAAATAGGGCATTCTTCGTTTATAAAGCCAAACATAACAGGTTGATTATACTGATCTCCGGATCCTCCGGTAAGCTCAGGCATCTCAAGCTCTTTCGGGATTTTACCAATTGCATAGGGATATCCTTTGTTATTTATATCACTTCCATAGTAAGCTGTTCTCCTAGGATAAAAGGTCCCATTTATAGTGTCTTCATAATTTGCTTTATGAATAAGCGTATATGTATCATCTATAGTGAGGGTTTTGTTGGTAAATTTACTTGTTATATCAGTGCCTGCACTATACGAATTGCCCGTCATATCTGTTATTGCTGCTCCGGTGGGGCATACTATTTTAATTGCTTTCCCAAGGGTATTTATATTATTATCACTAAGGGTGATATCAGCAAGCTAAATAATAGAATTGACAATAATCATAAAAAAGTAATTAAGAACTTTATTATTAATTCTGATGATGATGATACTTTTAGAAAATCAGATCTTATATTTATAAATTTTAATTATACAGCATAAATAGCTATATTAACAAGTCTAAGCAGTTCCGATAAGTCTATCTTTTTACGGCTCTTTGCGCCCTCACTGGCTTTTCTTAGATATTTATGGTTTTAAGAGCCTTAAGAACCATATCTCCCTTTCCATTTAGAATATCCACATAAGAGATATAGTCCAATATGCCGATTATTCCTATATCTTCGACCTTTACTCCAAGTATATGGATGATTCTCTCACCATAATAAACATAATAAATTATATTCACTTGCTATTGGTTAATTCTAATGGAACAATAGCACTGAGAGTTCTCCCCTTATACTCAACTGGCAACATTTTAACCTTTACACCAAAAAAATCGCTTAGATTTTGTTTGGTAATAATATCTTTTGCTAATCCAAATATATATTTTCGACCATGTCCGAGCATAAGAGCAGTATCAGCTAAACGCACAGCATGTTCAGGATAATGAGTGTTGATAATACAACTAAGTCTACCTTCGCGTACAACTTTTTCTAACATACTTAACACCAACATTTGATTGCGAAAATCCAAATGAGATTCCGGCTCATCAAGTATGAGCAATTGAGGTTGTGCTGCCAGAGCTCGGGCAATAAGAACTAATTGATATTCTCCCCCGCTTATTTCATTACATCTCTTCCGCCAAAGATGAACAATTCCCACTTGTTCCAAGGCATGCATAGCAATATCGTAGTCTTTTTTTGATGGAGTAGCATAAACCTTTAGATGAGAAGAGCGACCTAATAAAACCATGTCAATAACGGTATATGCAAACTTTATTCCACTACTTTGTGGAACATAGCCTACCTTTTTCCATATTATATTATCATTTTTGTTTGTCAAAGGAATACCGTCAATAATTGTTTGACCACTATGCCACTTCAAAAGAGATGTAATACAACGTAGCAAAGTAGTTTTCCCAACACCGTTAGGTCCTAAAATTGTAAGTATCTCGCCTTCGTTTATTGAAAAGCAGATATCGTCATACAAAAGATTTTCAACAGTATAACCATATTTCCCATTTTCTACAACTAGTTTCACGACCACTGACCTCCCGAATGCTTTAATAGATAGGCAAAAAAAGGTGCTCCTACCAAAGCAGTTAAAATGGAAAGAGGTATTTCCGTACTAACTAAACTTCGAGCAAGATTATCAATAAGCAATAAATAGACTGCCCCAACAGATAAGCATGCAGGCAACAGATTTTTGTGATTTGATCCTACAATAATTCGACAAATATGTGGAATTACAAGTCCTACCCAACCAACAATGCCGCAAACCGAAACAGCTGCTGCAGTAATTAGTGTACAGGCAGTTATAACAATAATCCTAGATTTATTAATATTAATTCCCATGGATCGAGCTTCATCATCATCCAAAGAAAGTACGTTTAGCCTCCAACGCATAATTAATAAACCAACAATGCCAAAGCCAATAATTGGTGCTACTATCAAAAGATCATCCCATGTAACACTAGCCATACTGCCCATCAACCAGTATGTAATGGTAGGCAACTTGCTAAATGGGTCTGCTACAAATTTAATTGTTGAAATTAGTGCTTCAAAGAAAGCTGAAGTAATAACTCCTGCCAAAACTAACATATACACAGAGGAATTGCCGCCTTTGATACGACTTATAGTATAGGTTAAGATAACAGCACCAATACCAAATAAAACTGCCATTGATTGAATCAAGAAAACAGAGCTTGAAATTAATATTGCAAGCGCTGCCCCAAATCCTGCACCAGCTGAAACGCCTAGTATTTGCGGACTAACCAAAGGATTACCAAACATACCTTGCAAGGCAGCACCTGACATAGATAAACCAGCACCAACCAACATGCACATCAAAATTCTAGGAAATCTCAACGTCATTACTACCGAAGCATCAATTGGAGCATAATCACCTTTTAAACCAAAGGCATTGCACCATAGTATCTTAATTACATTTTGAGGTGAAATTCCATATCTTCCAAAGCAAAAAGAAATGAAAAACACAACAATTGGTAATGCTACTAGCATTATTTTAACTATTATAGATATTCGATATTTATTTTGTACTGATTCTTGGCTTGCTATTTGAGAAAATAATTTCATGGATCTCACCTCTTAATGAAACAATAATCTTGTACTATTTTGTACGAGCTTTATAGGCACCAGCATCACTTGATGGATTTAGAATCAATTCTAGTTCTTCATCATTTAGGTCATAATTATAGAATTTGGAGTAATGATTGAGTATTTCATCTTCAATCTTATAGTAGTTATAATATTCAGGATATACTTTTTGAGCCATCCATTGAAGCATTAAGGCCCCGTCAGAGGTAGGAGTAAACCATCTATATACACCTAAGGGATTTTTATATACATGTTTTTCTTTAACAGCAGTCAAATTACTCCAATCTTGACCGGGATATTTATTGTTATAAAGGTCCTCTGGTTGAGTTTCTGTAAAGTTTGTAATAAAAATATAATCCGGATTCCATTTATAAATTTGCTCCATATTTACAACAGCAACATTAGAGACTTCTGCGGCTGAATTTACAGCTCCAACGGTTTCAATCCAATATTGGCTATAAAGATTTGACCCTGCAACCTTAATAGTATTGCCGTCATTTATATATAGGAACATGACAGTCTTTTTCTCATTTTCTGGAATAGTTGCTGCTACATCCTTGACTTTTTGAGCAATTGCTCTGCTATGATCAATAATGGCACCAGCCTGATTTTCTTTACCCATTACATCACCCATCAGCTTTGCCCATTGGCTGAATAGCTCAATTGGATCTGTACCATTAGTTTCCATGCCAACTGCTGTAATACCTACAGCTTCTAGAGCTTTTATTTCGTCAGTATTTTTATTTAAGCAAAAAGCTACATCCGGTTTAAGTTTCAACAGTTCTTCTATATTAGTTTCGTTTCCATCTACATAGCCTGTTTCAAGATTAGCCACATTAGGAGCAAGCACTGCTAACATAGAATTCTTTGCTGCAACCATAGAAGATGGATTAATTCCAACCAATTCATCAATACTGCCAGTTGCAGCAAGATATGCAGCTGGAATTGGACGAACACTGGTCATAGCTACACGCTGGAATGGTTTTTCAATAACAATCTCTCGACCTGCTTGATCAGTGATTGTGTAAGGATATTTGCTTTGCTCAGTATTAGTTGGAGTAGTATTATTACTTTGTGTATTTGTTGTGCTGCTGCAAGCAGCAAGACTTAATAGTAAAACCACTAATATAAATATACTTATAATTTTGTTATTAAAATTCTTCATTTTCTCCTCCAAATATATTAAAAATTTTTTAAGCTTTATTTCAAGAAATATGTAAGTTTTTAACTATTGACAAGAAATTTTAAAAAATAACTCATCCGAGTCGGTTGCTATAACTGCTTCACTAAGCTCATGACGTAAACGATGCAGGTAAGTTATTTCTTCATCAGTTAATACTTCACCCATTTGGCGTTTCTTACCGGCTAACTCTGACATTGTGATAAATTCACTTGGTATAATGCCGTCTTTAACACCAAGACATAATTTTTTACCATCATAGCCAATTTCAAAATAATAATGACCACCACCTGGACAATAAGCACCAGGCTTGTCCATAGACCATGCTTTATCAAGCCCTAGGCTATTATAAGTTTTAACACGCAATGCCATTTCTACCGAATCAATTACGCCCTGTCCGCCAGGACCAATACCACTATAAAAATAGAACTTGCCTCTCTCTGGCACCTGGTCTGTTAATTTTGGAATACCCCACAACATAATTTTATAAGCTAGCGCTACTCCACCAATCATGTTATAACCATGATACTTAATTAGATCCTCGTAGCCTATATTCAAAATTGCATTTCCATCTTTGATTCTAATTTTAGGCAAATTATCAAAATTCAATTTTCTCCTCCTTTCTTCTCATAAATTTAATAATTAATTTACTGCTATTGTACAGACTATTTTTGCTAAAATACCTGCACAAAGTCCAACACCTACGGCGCCGGCTGCAAGGATTAATTCATCAGGGACAAATACACAGAAAGTACCTACTTCCTTGCCGTCTTGCTTTTTATGGTCATCAAGTTCTTTTATTCTAAAGCCATGAACCTCAGTTACCACAAAATTATAGTAGCTCATACCCTCATAATATTACTTTCTTTAAGAATATCATAAATTAACTGAGCTTATGATTGTTTGTTTCTATAATAGCTTTATTGTGTATTTATATAATCTATCATATTGCGGCAATCATATATTTAACCGAATAAAATTGGCAATAAATAATTAAGAAGCTTTGGGAACCGTCCCTATCGCTTCACAGGCGCTTCATTTGCAGTGATAAACCAATATACAGCCGTGGTTTGGGGAATCTCGGGTCTTATTCTGTTCTTTTTCTCCATATTACTACCTTCTGAATGTTAGACCAGTCCATACTCGA
>JAQUTA010000010.1 GCA_028709965.1 Lutispora sp. | reverse complement strand
ACATATCCGGTGACAATAACAGAGAGGCCACACCTGTTCCCATGCCGAACACAGCAGTTAAGCTCTCTAGTGCCGATGGTACTTGGACCGCAGGGTCCTGGGAGAGTAGGTCGTCGCCGGGTCTTTTAATTTTTTGGGAAACGGGAACCACTGAAAGACACTGAAATTTCACAAAAAGAACACTGAGCGGGATGTTAAATAAAATCTCCGTGAAAATCTGTGTTCTCAAAAAGACCCAAAAGGAATCCTTGAAGCAACGCCTAAATCACCTTGTATCCTCCATATCCATATAGTAAAATATGCGTAGGGGGTTTTTTTATGAAGACGATAATTGGCTTTATATTATTATTTTCAGGTGGCTTGTCAGCTATTAATCCTGAGGTAGCTTGGCAGTGGGAAATAGGTTGGAAGGTCAAAGACGCAGAACCCAGCGATGCATATCTTTTATACACTAGAGTAGTAGGAATAGTATTAAGTATTATCGGTTTGATATTAATATTTAGTTGGTAAAGAATATGAAAATGCAGGTGATTTATATGAAAAAATTATTTGATTCTGGTCTAAACTTTAGAAGCTATATGTTTAATGTAGATGAAGACAATAGGCGCAAATTCATGAAGTATTACATACCCATGGAAATAAAGGATGAAGTTAAAGAAAAGATAATGTCATTGGAAAATGAAATTAATATTTTGGGAGTTGTGGAGCCTTGGTGTCCGGATTGCCATATTAATCTTGCCGTTTTAGAAAAAATGATAAGCTTAAACAATAAGATAAACCTTAGGCTGGTTACAAGAGATGACGTAAAAGATGAATTGGATAGTTATAAAGAGAACGGCAAGCTGAAAGTACCGACCTTTATAATGATGGATGCGGGTTTCAATGTTAAAGGAGCCTTTATAGAAAAGATAGATATGGTTAAAACTGCTGACATCGAGACATTAGAAGGCTCAAAAATAAACATGAAATACAAAGCAGGAAAGCTTATTCCTGAGACTGCAGAGGAATTGTTGAAGATATTAATTAGCGCTTAAAAAGCGCTAATTTTTTTCGAATTTTACTAAGAAGAGATAAACAGAGTAAGCTTATCAAATTAAGTAGAAAATGAGCTAAAATAATATAATTAGTACTAAAGTCATTTTGTAGTGGGAAATTGTTTATGATACAATATATAGTGTTCAGAATTATAAGATACACTATAGATTGTTAGGGAGGTCGATATTTTGATGATATCGGAGAATGGAATTAAGGTATTGGAAAGACGATATTTGGCGAAAGATGAAGAAGGAAATGTCATAGAAACTCCTGAAGGTTTGTTTAAAAGAGTTTCTTCATTTATAGCAGGGGCTGATAAAATATTTGAACCGGATAAAGATACTAATGAGCTGGAAGAAAAGTTCTATAGTATAATGTCCAATTTAGACTTTTTACCAAATTCACCAACATTGATGAATGCAGGACGAGAATTAGGACAGCTTTCCGCTTGTTTTGTGATCCCAGTGGAAGATTCCATGGAGGGCATATTCGATGCTATTAAGTATGCTGCAATAATACATAAAAGTGGTGGTGGTACAGGTTTTAGCTTTAGCCGCCTCAGAAGCAAAGGTTCTTCTGTTAATTCTACAGGAGGAGTAGCTTCCGGTCCTATAAGTTTTATGAAGGTCTTCAACTCTGCTACCGAAGCTGTTAAGCAAGGTGGAGTGAGAAGAGGTGCCAATATGGGCATTTTAAGAGTTGATCACCCGGATATACTTGAATTTATCCAATGCAAAAAGAATGATAAAGAGATAACTAATTTTAATATAAGTGTAGGAATAACTGAAAAATTCATGGAAGCCGTTGAAAAAGGCGAAGAATATGAACTGATAGAGCCTCACACAAAGGAAGTTAAGGGAAAGCTTAAAGCTAATGAAGTATTTGAGCTTATTATAGATATGGCTTGGAATAATGGTGAACCAGGAATTATTTTTTTAGATAGAATGAACAGAGACAATGTAGTGCCTGAATTGGGCGAAATAGAGAGCACCAATCCTTGTGTTACAGGCGATACATGGGTCCTTACAAACAATGGATCCAAACAGGTTAAAGATATATTGGGACAGCAAATTAAACTAGCTTTAAATGGTAAATTTTACGATTCCGATAGCAAAGGCTTCTTCAAAACAGGAAATAAGGATGTAATAAAGATATGCACTGACAGAGGTTATGAAATTACTGTAACAAAGGATCATCTAATCCGTACTGTTGAGAAAATGACCCGCTTTAATATTGAAGAGGTGTGGAAACCGGCAGGTGAAATAAAGCTGGAGGACAAAATTGTCCTATCAAACAATAGAGGAGTAAAATGGACTGGCAATGGCAGCCATGAAGAGGGTTATATTTTAGGTCTTTTATTGGGGGATGGTACATTAAAAAAGGATGGAGGAGTAATAAGTATCTGGGGCAATGATGAAGAGGCAGAATCTATGCTAAAAGCAGCCGGTGAAGCAGCTTTTACATTGCCTCATCGTTCAGATTTTAAGGGTTTTCAATCAGTTATTGAGGAAAGACAAGAACATCGCATCAAAATGGCTGCAATAAGAGATTTAGCTGGAGAATATGGTATTATGCCGGGTGAAAAGAAGCTAAACACCGAGGTTGAAAAGGCTGGCTATGATTTTTATTGCGGATTCTTAAGAGGCTTGTTTGATGCTGATGGTACAGTTATAGGAACACAAGACAAAGGTGTATCAATAAGACTGTGGCAGAGGGATTTAAATGCTTTGCATATAGTTCAAAGAATGCTTGCTAGGTTAGGTATTGCTTCACAAATATATTCAAATAGAAAAACATCGACGCTGAAGTCTATGCCGAATGGAAAGGGTGGAAGTAAAGAATACGAGACAAACAGCGGACATGAGTTGATGATATCGGGTGACAATTTGCATACATTCTATGAAATAATTGGATTTAGCGATAGTAAAAAGCAGAACCGATTAAAGGAAGCTTTGGGTAATTATAAGCGTTCACTAAATAAAGAGCGCTTTGTTGCCTCAGTCAAGGATATTATGGAACTGGGATCCTGTGACGTATATGATGTTCAGGTACCAGGCATAAATGCTTTTGATGCAAATGGCATTTATGTCCACAATTGTGGAGAACAGCCCTTGCTCCCATATGAATCCTGCAATCTTGGCTCAATAAATCTTGTAGCCTGTGTGGGTAGGAATAACAAAGGAACATACATAGATTATGAAAAATTAGGAGATCTAGTAGATACATCAGTACATTTTCTTGATAATGTCATAGAGGTAAACAAATATCCTTTGGCAAGAATCGATGAGATGACGAAAAACACAAGAAAAATTGGTTTAGGGGTAATGGGATTTGCTGACATGCTTATTGAACTTGGAATTCCATACGATTCAGAGGAAGGTATAAAAACTGCCGAATCAGTAATGAACTTTATAAATGAAAGATCCAAGCAAGCTTCAATAAAATTGGCAGAAGTACGAGGCACTTTCCCCACCTTCAATAAAAGCATATTTGCCGATAAAGGTATGAAACTGAGAAATGCTACAACGACTACCATAGCTCCTACAGGCACCATATCAATAATTGCAGGAATATCCAGCGGTGTCGAGCCACTTTTTGCTGTATCCTTTATCAGGAATGTTATGGATAATGATGAGTTGCCTGAAGTCAACCCATTATTTGAGAAAGTAGCAAAAGAGAGAGGCTTCTATAGCGTAGAGCTGATGAGAAAGATAGCAAAGCTTGGTTCTGTGAGGCACATGAAAGAGATTCCTGAGGACGTAAGAAGAGTTTTTGGAACAGCTCATGATATAGATCCGATTTGGCATATAAAAATGCAGGCTATGTTCCAGAAATATACAGATAATGCGGTATCAAAAACCGTTAATTTTAGAAATGAGGCCACAAAAGAGGATGTTAGAAAGGTTTATATACTTGCATATAAACTAGGATGTAAGGGAGTTACAATATATCGCGATGGAAGCCGAGACTCACAGGTATTAAATATTGGAGCTGTTAATAAGGAGGATGGTGGGAAGCCAAAAGAAACTCAAGCAGACGAGCAAAAAAGTCTTACTGCAAGAGTTAGACCAGAACTAACTATAGGAATGACCGAGAAGGTTAAGATAGGCTGTGGCAATCTTTATATAACAGTAAACTCTGATGAAGACGGAATATGTGAAGTATTCACTAACCTAGGAAGAGCCGGAGGATGCCCATCTCAGTCTGAAGCAACTAGCAGATTAATATCAATAGCCCTAAGAGCAGGCGTGGATATTAAAGAAATTATAGGTCAACTAAGAGGCATAAGATGTCATTCTACCTTGCGCCAAAAAGGTTTAAAGGTGCTATCCTGTCCAGATGCTATTGGAAGAGCTCTTGAAAAAGTATTGAATATGCAGGTGGAAGTAAAGGATGTAGAGACTATAGAGGAATTGACTTCAGCCATTGAAAAAAGTAATTTAGGCTGCGGAGGCAATTGCTCCTTATGCTCCACTCAGTGCAGCCATAGCACAGTAGCTGCAGGTGAAACCTCTGCGACTATTGACGGGGATATTATAGATTGGGCGAAGCTGAAATTTTGCCCTGAATGCGGTTCTAAGATTCAGCATGAAGGCGGATGTATGATCTGCATGAATTGCGGCTTTTCCAAATGTGGTTAAGCAATATAAATAATAACAATTATCAAGAAATAATAATTAAACATATAAAATAAAGGAAAAATAGATAATACGAGAGCAATAAGTAGCTGTTTTGGTTATATAGTATTATTTCGATTTCTAAATTTATCTATTTTATAGTATATTAATATTGTTGTAAGTTTAAGCTTAGAAATAAAGAAACATAATATGGAGGTATAATTTAATGAAAAAGTTTGTATGTACAATTTGTGGATATGTTCATGAAGGGGAGAATGCTCCAGATTTTTGTCCCCAATGCAAAGCTCCAAAGGAAAAATTTGTAGAGCAGTCAAATGAAAGTTTGCAGTGGGCAGATGAACATAGAATTGGTGTAGCAAAGGATGTAGATCCGGAAGTTATTGAAGGCTTAAGAGCAAACTTCATGGGAGAATGCACAGAAGTAGGCATGTACTTAGCAATGAGCCGTCAGGCAGACAGAGAAGGTTTCCCCGAAGTTGCAGAGGCTTATAAGAGAATTGCTTTTGAAGAGGCAGAGCATGCTGCTAAATTTGCAGAGCTTTTGGGTGAAGTAGTAGTTGCTGATACTAAGAAAAATCTAGAGATGAGAGTTGAAGCTGAATACGGTGCTTGCAAAGGCAAAAAGGATTTGGCAACTAGAGCAAAGCAGCTTAATTATGATGCTATACATGATACAGTACATGAAATGTGTAAAGACGAAGCAAGACATGGAATGGCATTCAAAGGATTATTAGACAGACATTTTGGAAAATAAAAATTAAAATTATTGATAAGGTCAGTGTCCATCAGGCACTGACCTTACTTTATAAAATGAATAGTAATATTGAAATTGTGATATGCTCCAATAAAATGTTGTATATATATGGATGACTTATCGTTTTTTTTAATATCTAAAATTGACATTGAAGTGAATGTTTTATATACTTAATTGTGGACATGTGAAAATTTTAATAATATTGTTAGGGGGTTTCACAATGGCAAAAAAAATGAAGACCATGGATGGTAATACCGCTGCTTCCCATGTGGCATATGCCTTTACAGATGTTGCGGCTATTTACCCAATAACGCCATCATCTACTATGGCAGAGAATATAGATGAATGGGCAGCCCATGGACAAAAGAATATTTTTGGTCAGGAAGTAAAGGTGGTTGAGCTGCAATCAGAAGGAGGCGCAGCCGGTGCTGTACATGGATCCTTAGCAGCTGGAGCATTGACAAGTACGTTTACCGCATCTCAGGGACTCCTACTTATGATACCTAACATGTATAAAATTGCTGGCGAGCTACTTCCCGCAGTGTTTCATGTAACAGCTCGTGCTATTGCAGGACATGCACTATCTATTTTTGGAGATCATTCAGACGTTATGGCTACTAGGCAGACAGGATTCAGCCTTTTGGCATCAGGTTCAGTACAGGAAGTAATGGACTTAGCTGGTGTTGCTCATTTAGCAGCAATAAAGGGGAGAGTTCCATTTGTACACTTTTTTGACGGTTTCAGAACTTCTCATGAAATTCAGAAAATAGAAGTAATGGAATATGAAGATCTTGCAAAATTAATTGATTATGATGCATTAAATGCTTTCAGGGATAATGCACTGAATCCTGAACATCCTGTAATCAGAGGAACTGCTCAGAATCCAGACATATTCTTCCAAGCGAAAGAAGCATCGAACACATATTATGAAAGACTTCCTGATATCGTTGCAGGATACATGGATGATATAAGCAAAATAACAGGAAGAGAATACAAGCCATTTGTTTATTACGGACATCCGGAAGCAGAGAATATAATCGTTGCAATGGGTTCTGTAACTGAAACAATAGAAGAGACTATTGATTACTTGATGAGCAAAGGTGAAAAGGTTGGAGTTATTAAGGTACATCTTTACAGACCATTCTCACCAAAATATTTCTTTAATGTACTTCCTAAGTCTGTTAAGAGAATATCTGTTCTTGATAGGACTAAAGAACCCGGTTCATTAGGAGAACCTTTGTACCAGGATATCAGAACATTGTTCTTTGAAAGTGAAAATGCTCCTATGGTTATAGGCGGAAGATATGGATTAGGTTCTAAGGACACAATTCCTGCTCAGATATTAGCAGTTTATGAAAATCTTAAAGCAGATAAACCCAAGAACGGTTTTACTATAGGTATAGTTGATGATGTAACGCATACATCATTAGAGACTAAAGGAAATATAAACACAGCTCCATCCGGCACTATTAGATGCAAATTCTGGGGATTAGGCTCTGATGGTACTGTTGGTGCGAACAAGAATGCCATAAAGATAATTGGTGATGAGACAGATCTTTACGCCCAGGGTTATTTCTCTTATGATTCCAAAAAGTCCGGTGGTGTTACAATTTCTCATTTAAGGTTTGGTAAAAAGCCTATTAAGTCAACATATTTGATAGATGAAGCAGACTTTGTAGCATGCCATAATCAGAATTATGTATATCAATATGATGTGTTAAAAGGGTTAAAAAAGGGTGGATCCTTTGTATTAAATTGTTTGTGGAAAAAGGAAGAGCTAGATGGGAAACTACCTGCTTCTATGAAAAAGTACATTGCTGACAATGACATTAAATTCTATATCATAGATGCTACAGCAATTGCTGAAGAGATAGGACTAGGCAACAGAATCAATATGATAATGCAGTCTGCATTCTTCAAATTGGCTGATGTTATTCCTCTAGATGATGCAGTTAAGTATATGAAGGAAGCTATTGAACACACATATGGCAAAAAAGGCGATAAGATTCTTGATATGAACTATGAGGCTGTTGACAAGGGAATAAATGCTCTTATTAAGGTGGAAGTGCCTGCATCCTGGAAGGAAGCTTCAGATGAAGCTGCTGTCGCAGTTGAAGTTCCAGAATTCATCAAAAATGTACTTGTACCAATAAATAGACAAGATGGAGACTCACTACCTGTTAGCACCTTCGTTGGAAGAGAAGATGGACATTTCCCAATGGGTACTGCTGCTTATGAAAAGAGAGGCATAGCAGTACACGTTCCGGAATGGCAGATTGATAATTGCATACAGTGCAATCAGTGCTCTTATGTATGTCCTCATGCAGCAATAAGACCCGTTCTTTTGACAGAAGAGGAAATGAAGAATGCACCTGAAAGCTTTAAGACAAAGAAAGCCATGGGTAAGGAGCTTGAGGGATTGCAATATAAGATTCAGGTAAGCTCATTGGATTGCACAGGCTGCGGCAATTGTGCAGATATATGCCCTGCTAAGAATAAGGCTCTTATTATGAAGCCTATTGAGACTCAAACAGAAGCTCAGATTCCTAACTGGGAATTTGCTATGAAGGTTTCTGTGAAGGATAATCTAATGCCTCACACAACTCTAAAAGGAAGCCAGTTCGCACAACCCTTGATGCAATTCTCCGGAGCATGTGCTGGTTGCGGCGAAACTCCATATGTGAAGCTTGTTACTCAATTATTTGGAGATAGAATGATAGTAGCTAATGCTACAGGCTGTTCTTCAATCTGGGGAGCTTCTGCGCCATCTATGCCTTATTGCACTAATGCAGAGGGCAAGGGTCCAGCTTGGGGAAACTCATTATTCGAAGATAATGCTGAATATGGATATGGAATGGCAGTAGCCACAAAGCAAATCAGAAATAGATTGACAGATATTATGACAGAAGCTTTAACTCTGGATATACCGGAAAACTACAAGGAAGCTTTCAAAGCTTGGTTAGATGGCATGAATGATGCTGAAAAAAGCAAAAAGGCCTTTGCTAAGATAGTACCATTGCTCAATGCAGAAGGTGTAGCTTGCAGCAGAGCTAAGGAAATTATTGCAGAAATTGCTGAGAAGAAGGATTATCTTGTAAAGAAATCCGTATGGATATTTGGTGGAGATGGCTGGGCTTATGATATAGGTTACGGCGGATTAGACCATGTATTGGCTTCAGGAGAAAATGTAAATGTTATGGTAATGGACACTGAAGTTTATTCTAATACAGGAGGACAGTCTTCAAAATCTACACCAATAGGTGCGGTTGCAAAATTTGCGGCTTCAGGCAAGCGAGTTAAGAAAAAAGACTTAGGCATGATTGCGGCAACTTATGGATATGTATATGTAGCCCAGGTTGCAATGGGTGCAGACAAGAATCAGCTTCTTAAGGTATTGATTGAAGCAGAGAAATATGACGGACCATCACTGATCATTGCTTATGCTCCTTGCATAAACCATGGACTCAAAGAAGGTATGGGACGTACCCAGGCTAATGCACAGCAGGCTGTTGAATCAGGCTATTGGCACCTGTACAGATATAATCCAACTCTTAAAGAAGAAGGCAAGAATCCATTTACATTGGATTCCAAGGAGCCTAAGGCAAGCTTCAGAGAATTCTTAGATGGCCAAGTAAGATATACTTCCCTTACAGCCACATTCCCAGAAGTTGCTGAAGAGTTGTTTGCAAAAGCAGAAGAAGCAGCTAAGGAAAAATACGAGAACTACAAAAAGATGGCTGAAGCAAAATAATAGGAAGAGCGGTTAATCCGCTCTTTTTTACATAAACATTTCATGAATTCCTAACAAAATTATAACTAATGCTGATGCGAGCGGCGCATATTTTCCTAGAAGAGCTGAAAAATAACTTTTCCCGATACTAAAGCCAAATATTATAGAAATCATGCTAAGCAATGTTGTGCAAAGCGTGGTATATAGGATATTTAGTCCGGTAATGCTGGCACCGATGCCAAGGCTTACATTATTCATAGCCAAAGCTAAGGCTAGTATTACCGCTTCCTTCGTATCTATGTCTCCTGAATTATTCTCATCTGCTTTTTCCGGATTTTTAAGGAGGGTGTCCTTGTGATTATTCTTGAAAAAATCAATTAATAAGTATAAACCCATAATTATTAACATTGAAGAGCCAAGAATATTACCAAGCTTCTGTGATATGAGTTTGTTGATAAACAAACCTAGGGACATGGATAATAATGTCCCAAAACCGGTTATGATAGCTATGATCATATTGCTTAATATTCCTATCTTGATTTTCTTTGCCCCATAAGCAATTCCCACTGTGAAATTATCCATATTTGCTGATAAAGCAAACAATAATGCAGGTAGTATAGTCATTTTGTGACCTCCGCTGATATGCAATGATATTTTAGTATATTAGGTTATGATGAGAAGTGTTACAAGATTGTAAGGCATATCAGGTTGATGCAAAAAAATAGATTATAACATGAGCCTATGTTATAATCTATTTTTATCGCTGGACTCGGCTAACATACATTTATTTATATTATGTGGACACATACTCCTACAAGTCCTGGTCCCGTGTGAACTCCGAGTGCAGGTCCTATTTGACCAAATACAATTTCCTTTACATTGGGAAGCTCTGATAAAGTGTTCTTTATCTTAACTGCCTCGATTTCCGCATTTCCGTGCATGACAGCCAGATTTACCATATGCCCTTCGGAAATTTCCTTTGCAATTTCTACTAGCTTATCTAAGGATTTTTTTCTTCCCCGAACTTTAGCGTGGCTATAATACTTGCCTTCTTCATTTACGGATATGATGGGTTTAATATCCATTATATCACCAATTGTTGCTGCTACAGTATTTATTCTGCCGCCTTTTTTTAAGTATTCCAATATAGGAATGCAATAAAATATCTTAATTTTTTCTCTTAGTGCTATTACCTTTTCCTTGATCTCATCAATTTTTAAACCTTCGGAAATCATTTTAGCAGCTTCATAGACCATGAATCCAAGTCCCATGGACAAGTTCTTGGAGTCTATAGCGATAATATTTAAATCGGGAAAATCTTTACTTACCATTTTGACCATATCAAAGGTTCCACTCAAGCCGCTAGAAATGTTTACGGACAAGATATTCCTGATTCCTTGGTTTCTTAGGGACTCAAGCAAAGTTGCACAATCAGAAGGAGAGGCCATAGAGGTCTTGGGTATTTCGTTGGGCATTCTGTCATATACCTCTTGGGGTGTAATATCAATGCCATCGCTATATTCCTTATCAGGATATATTACTCTTAAAGGAAGGGTAAAAATTGAATGTTCTTTTATTATTTCTACTGGCAAATCACAGCTGCTATCGGTAATCAGGGCAATTTTCTCGCTTATACTGTCCATTTACATTCCTCGCTTTATATGTATTTTAACTAAATTCTAGCCATAGCCTTTTTAATCATTTCTGGGGCTTTTTTGCATTTTTCTTCTGAAACAGCGCATACCGCAAATCTTAAACCTTTTTTCAATGGTATCAAAAATAAATTTTCATTCATTAGTTTATCACTTACTGCTTTTGCATTATTGCATGGTATGCTTATAAAAAAGCCATCTCTGTATGGAAGTATTTCCAAACCTGCATCTTGAGATGCTTTTACAAATGTATCTGCTCTTCTTTGAAGCATAGCTTTATATCCGGCTTTTTCAGCTTCGTATGCTTCTGATTTATTTATATCATTTGATATTCTCGTCATAACTTCCATAGCGCCTCTATTGCAGTTTGACCAATTAGCTCTGCCCGAATGCATGCATGAGTAGTAAAATTCATCTGCTATATCCTCGTTTGAAGAGATGCCTATAGCTGCACCCAGTCTCATCCCATACATAGTATAGCCTTTGGATAAGCTATATCCAATGATTGTAAATATATTTTCAGGAAGGTTAGAAAATTGGGTGAAAAACTTTCTTTTTTCATTTCCTTTGCCGGCGAAATCTATGTATGCTACGTCCACAAGTAATATTATTTTATTTTCTTCATTCTTTGCATTTTCTTTCATTATGTCTAATACTTGCTTCCATTCTTCGTCAGTCAAACTATATCCTGTAGGATTTTGAGCAGGACTATTAATTATTGTAACTAATCTTTTTTGCTTGTTTAAAAGCAACTCAAAGTTTTCTTTGAATGATTCAATATTAAATTCATTTTTATCATTGAATAATTGATAATTAACAACATTCCTTCCTATTTCTTCTGAAATAGTAACATATGGTTTCCAAAACCAATCACATACTAATATTGAATCACCGGGATTAGAATAATTGCAGATAGCATGTTTAACTGAACCGCTTCCTCCCGGAGTAGCCACTGCTTTTATATAAGCGTCCGGTCTAAACTCTCTGAAACATGCCTTTTGTACAGCCTCTAAAAAAGCAGGCTGCCCAGCAACCATTGCATAGGCTGCTATTTCTGCATTTGGCATAGACTTCAATTCATCGTATACAGTTTTCATGCATATTAAATTTCCGTTATCATCCGCCAATGCTCCTAATGTAGAATCTATTACTTTATCTGCCCCATATTTTTTGATTGCTTCTTTTGCTTTAGCTGCGAGTCCGAAGATTGCATCATCTTCCTTTGGCCATAGCGCATGTTTTGCCACCATAGAATTTATCATAACATCACCTCAAAGCATTTATATTTATATTTCAACTTTATTCTAACCTTTTTGCATAGTTCTCGTCAATGCCTCTTGTTTTACATTTTTTCCTTTACTTTTACATCAGATACAGATAAAATTAAAATACGGATTAAAATATAAATTTATTATTCTGTAAATTTAGTATATACTTAATAAAGTAGAATAAGGTCAAGTATGTACTCAACATAAAATAACCTGATAAGGGGGAATTCATTATGAAAGAATATAAAACCGAAAACTTGAGAAACGTTTGTCTACTAGGCCACGCCAGTGCAGGTAAAACTACGATTGCAGAGGCTATGCTTTTCAACACAGGAGTATTGGACAGATTTGGTAAAGTTGACGATGGCACAACTACTTTAGATTTTGATCCGGAAGAAATTAAAAGGCAGATTTCCATAAGTGCAGCAGTGGCTCCATGCGATTGGAAGGACATAAGAATTAATGCTATAGACACCCCAGGCTACTTTGATTTCGTAGGCGAGGTAGTCGCAAGTCTTAAGGTATGCGATGGCGCAGTAATTCCTGTTGACAGCGTATCCGGCGTTGAAGTAGGTGCAGAAAAAGCTTGGGATCTTGTCAATGATAAAGGAATGCCTTCTTTGTTTTTTATTAATAAAATGGATAGGGAAAATGCAAACTTCTCTAAAGTATTTGAACAGTTGAGAGAAGTTTTTGGAAATAAATTAGTTCCATTGGTGCTTCCTATTGGTGCAGAATCCAGCTTTAAAGGTATTATAGACCTTATTGACATGAAAGCTAGAACCATGGAAGGGAATAAGGTAGTTGAAGGGGAAGTGCCTTCGAGTTATGAAGCTGATATAGAAGAATACAGAAATATGATAATTGAAGCTGCTGCTCAGACAGATGAAGAACTGATGGAAAAGTATTTTGGCGGTGAAGAGCTCAGTAAAGATGAAATAGTAAAAGGCTTAAGACTTGGAGTTATAAGCGGAGATGTTATTCCGGTTCTCTGTGGTTCTGCCGTAAAGAATATAGGAATTGTAGCTCTGATGAATACAATAGATAGATTTTTCCCATCACCTTCTGATGTTGGAGAATATAAATTAAAGAATGTTAAATCTGGTGAAGAAGAAAACCGAAAGTATGATTCAAGCCTTCCTTTCAGTGCTCAGGTATTTAAGACTGTAGCAGATCCCTTTGTAGGTAAAATTTCTATGTTTAAGGTAATGTCAGGTTCCATAAGCCCAGATGGTGAAGTTCTTAATTCTAATAAAGAGAAAAAAGAGAGGCTAAGTGGATTATCCCTTCAAAGAGGCAAGAAACAGATTCCTATGACAAAGCTTGTGGCAGGAGATATTGGAGCTGTTGCAAAGCTGCAGTTTACAACTACCGGAGATACATTATGTGATGCAGCTAACCCGGTAATTTTTGATGCACTGAAATTTCCAGAACCTAATATTGCTATGGCTATAGAACCTAAATCCAAAGGGGACGAAGATAAAATAGGAGGCGGACTCCAAAGACTTATGGAAGAGGACCCTACTTTAAAGGTTGAAAAGAATGCAGAAACAAGACAAACTCTTATATCCGGCATAGGAGAGCAGCATCTTGAGATAGTGACGAAGAAACTATTTAACAAATTTGGAATAGATGTATTGATCAAAGATCCTAAGATTCCATATAGAGAGACTATCAAAAAGTCTGCAAAGGCAGAAGGAAAGCACAAGAAGCAATCAGGTGGACACGGACAATATGGACATGTATGGGTTGAATTTGAACCTATTTTGGATGGAGAAACAGAATTTGAATTTGTAGATAAGGTAGTTGGTGGTGCAGTTCCAAGATCCTATATACCAGCTGTTGAAAAGGGACTAAGAGAATGTACGGTAGAAGGAGTATTAGCCGGATATCCGGTAGTTAACCTGAGATGTACTTTATATGACGGATCTTTCCACCCGGTAGATTCTGCTGAAATGCCTTTTAGAATTGCGGCATCCTTGGCTTATAAAAAAGGTGTGGCAAGTGCAGGTCCAGTTTTATTGGAGCCTATATACAGCGTAGAAGTAATTGTTCCCGATCAGTACATGGGAGACATTATAGGTGACCTAAACAAAAAAAGAGGAAGAGTTCTTGGCATGGAACCTGCTGGAAAGCTTCAAAAAGTTACAGCAGAAGCACCCTTGTCCGAGATGTTCAAATACGCAACTGACTTAAGATCTATGACTCAGGCAAGAGGAAGCTTCAGTATGAAATTTGTAAGATATGAAGAAGTTCCTGCTCAGATAGCTCAAAAAGTTATAGAAGCTGCTAATTTAGAAAGAGAAAAAGAGTAATAGAATTTAATAATAGTCAAAATACGGCAAAATATGGTTTTGCCGTATTTTTTTGGCGGCATATTAATTCTATCATTTCATAAACTAGTAATAACAATTATAAATATCCATCATGTCATAGGAGGTCGTTAAATGATTCAAAGAAGAATGTCGCTGGAGCATCCTTTGGGATTAAACGATGTCAGAAAAGTGGTTGAAAGAATCAAGGACATTGGAACAGGGGAAGAATTGGTAATACAAATGAATAGTCAAGATTCTTTTAGAGCTGAAGGCATATTCTCAGTACTTGATAAGGGAGGCTATCAGTGGTCTGCTAAGGGAGGGCATGATGGGAATGATTATTATATTGTCGCAAGAAAGAGATAAACTTCAATGGAGGCATTAGGATGAAAAACAAAAAAACAGATTTTGGAAAGATGGAAGATGAACTGGCAGATGTAAGCCTCTATGGTGAATTCGTATCGACTTTCCATAACTGGGTGAGTTCTGAAAGACAAAAAAGCAAGGTTAAAGAACTGGAAGATATAAGTGAAGAAAAATGAAAATAAGTTACGTGTTAATCACGTAACTTATTTTATGTAGGATAATATGTCATAACCCAAGGAGAGGAGCCTATAAGGCTTGGTGTGTAAATAGAGAGTGTGAAATAATCTCTGTAAATACGAACTCATATTTTCGATAAATTCACTTATACTACCCTGTATCCGCTGCTGTCTGCCAAGCCTAAGACATTATCATGAGCGTCATGGATGTACCAATAGGTCTTAGGGGTCGCAGCTGTGTAATCTATCATGTGGAGGAACTTTCCTCTACTGTCTCTGGTGAAGTAATATTTCAATCCATTTGCATCATTGGTTATATAGGCAAGCCTGCCGCCAATATAATAGTATCTCTCTATTTTTGCCTGTGTAACCTTCCTGGTTCTTAACCCTTCTCCGTTATACTCATAGCTTGCAATATCATTAGTACCGTCATTTACTGTTATGAGCTGATTTAGTATCGTTTGTTCTATTATTATCTTATCATTGCTTTAAAAAAGCCAATAGAGTATCTTCATCTATTGGCTTATGAATCAAACTACTACTTATGCAATTTGTATTTTATTATAATAAGCAAGAAACAAAACATTAATACTGAAAGAAATAGCAAAGAGATAGCTAGAATATAACCTCTCTTCTTTTCTGCATCATCTTTTACCTTATTCCATGAACAGATAAGAATTAACAGTGCTCCAATTGTCGCCATAACCCCCATTAAAACGTTTGGAATACGAAAAAGCCCCTTATATTCATTAAAATACTCTGCGGTTATTTTATTCATTATAATGGGAAAACCTGCTAAGCCAAATAAACCATACCCCAAAACCAACAACTTCTTTTCTTTGCCATATATCGTAAATACATAATAATATATCACGATAGTTAAAAAGGCAACAAAAGCTATATAGATTGGTGTAGGTAAGAAACTTAAAGACATGACGCATTTCCTCCTAAGTTATTTTGAAAATGATTAATCGTTTCCTAATGTTTTTACTTTAGTAGCTTCTACAGCTGCTCCTATGCCAACTCCTGCAATAGCTCCAATTGCTAGTGCCACCCCAGCTGGCGCAACAAATGCTATAGCAGCTCCAAAGCTTAAAGTCGCCAAAAAACCAGTAGTTGTCAAACCCGCTGCAATCCATTGCTCAGTGCCTTGATATTTAATAAAATCTTTGATTACATCCACTCCAAATACTGTAACAGCTATTGGTCCAGCATATTTTGCAGCTCCCTTAATAAACTTTACTGACTTTATGGGAGGAAAGCTTAATAATTCAGGACCGATAGGTGCACCTACAAATTTTGTTCTTGTTAAGGGAACTATTTCCTTAACAATTTTCCAATCCTTAAGATTTTTTATATAATTATCTACTATTATTGTATCTGAATAACCAAGCAATGCATCTTTACCAGCTTTAGCAGAAAAGCCTAGTACACCTTTATTAAATGCAGTTGATAGAATTTCATTAAATGTTGAAACTTGAATTTCAATTCTGCTACTTCCCCCATCATCCATCATCATAACTCTAAATCCATCCGGGTCAAAATTCGTCACCGGGTTATTTGCAGCATAGCTATACCTGTTCAAATTTAGCATAACATCCCTTGTCAAAAACCTTGCTATGCTTGGAGCATAGTATCTACTCTTCAAATAATACCAGCCTGTTTCAGTGTCAAATTGGTATCCGCAGTATCTGAAGGGGTTTTCATTGGCTAAAAGGAGTCCATTGCCTAAGGTTACAGTTCCTGTAGCATTTAATACATTTCCCCAGGCGTCATATTCATAATTTATTACCCTGTATCCGCTGCTGTCTGCCAAGCCTATCACATTATCATGGGCATCATGGATATACCAATAGGTCTTAGGGGTCGCAGCTGTATAATCTATCATGTGAAGGAGCTTACCTCTGGTATCTCTTGTGAAGTAATATTTCAATGTATTTGCATCATTGGTTATATAGGTAAGTCTGCCGCCGATGTAGTAGTATCTCTCTATTTTTGCCTGTGTAACCTTCCTGATTCTTAATCCTTCACCGTTATACTCATAGCTTGCAATATCATTAGTACCGTCATTTACCGTTATCAGCTGATTCTGAGCATTATAGGTCATAACCCAGGGAGAGGAGCCTATAAGGTTTCCATTGTAGTCATAGCTGTATACTGCTGCACCGTTTCTATGGGTCAGTTCATTGGCATTGTTATAGGCATAGGTTGCGGTTGCTCCGCCTTGTACAGCCTTTTGCAATATATTTCCCATTAGGTCATATTGATAGGTATATTTTCTGCTGGGGGTCTGAGATTGCAGTGTGTCATAATAGCTTTCTTCCAGCAGCTGGTTCAATTGGTCATATACATATTCTGTCCTTTTGCCTATTAGATTATTAATCTCTTTGCTTCTGTTGCCGTTTACATCATACTCGTAGCTGTAATCTGCCACTACGGCACCGCTGGAATTTTCCGTCCTAAGCCTTATAAGTCTATCCTCTTGGTTATAATCCCTATAGCTTACAAAATACATCCCGGTTCCTGCTACATATGATTTCTTGAGTCTCCACTGTTCATCATACATGAATGAAGCGGCAGTGCTATTGGGCGCAATAATATCAACATTGTTTCCCGCCTGGTCATATTCGAATCTGGTAAGCTGATCAGCTGTAGGAAGTATGGAGTTTTTAACATTTAATATTTGACCTACCAGATTATATACATATTCCATGGTATTTGAAACATAATTGACAGGAGGATGGGTAACCTTTACGACACGATCTAAATTGTCATAGTCATAGCTCGTGGTCTGCATATTATTTTTGGTTATTGTCTTGATATTGCTGTTTTCATCATAAGTAAAATTCCATTTTGTAGTATCATTAGTATAGTTTATTTCAGAAACTCTATTGATCTCGTCATATACAAAGTGTACTCCTTTGCCATTAGGGTAGGAGACATCCTTTAGATTTCCGCCAAGGTTATATTCCAGCGTTGTCTCTCTCCAATGGGAATCGGATATCTTCTTAGGCAGATCCAGCTCGTTATATTGTACCGACATAGTTGTATTCATGAATTGGTCTATGCTATTATAATTATCTATCTGCCACATGTTTCCGTTTTTATCATAGTAAAAGCGGGTCTTTAGTCCTCTGGGGTTATCGAATCTTATTATTCTATCCATATCGTCATAGACAGATGTATATATGTTATTCTTAGGGTCTTTGATCTCTGTTATATTTCCCCTGCTGTCATTTGCATAGGTTGTAGTGTTTTTGAGCTGATCCGTTATTGATGTTATATAGTTTCCATTAGCATCATAAACATATTTGGTCTCTACATTTCCTTCAAACATCCTCACAGCATCAAAGTACATAGTACCGCTTGTTTGCGATACTACGCCTATAGCTATTCTAAGCTTTGCAGCAGCAGGAGCTATTGCTTTGGCTTCTGCCTCAGATATGGATACTGTGACTCTGGTCCAATCCTTTGTCCCTGTTAGGGGTTTAGATAATTTTTGTCCTAGATATACACCTGAGGAGTCAAGTATGTCAAATTTGGCTACTGCTCCGCTTCCTGTTACATCCTTTGTCTTTATTACTGCACTTATGGTGTATTCCATATTGGGCTTTATAGTCTCAATTACCTTATTTGCTACTGTCGCCCAATCAGGGATATTGGATATCCTTATCATCTTGCTTCCGCTAAAGGCTCCGTCAGCACCGGTACCGGAGATATATGCTATGTCGTAAGTACCCGGAACTGTGCTTTTAAAGGACATCCAGCTGTCAGGCATTATCCCGCCTTCCCGGTTGTATTTAAAGTTTCCGTTTTCGGCTATGTTGTAATCGCTCATCACTGCATTTGGTGCACCTGCAAGCCTTAAGGATACATCATCAAACCACATTTGTCCTGTTTGATTTTCTACCTTTAAAAATAGTGTTACGCTGGTGAATTTCTTTTTGGATACCCCAACATTCTCTGCATAAACCCATGTAAGGTTATTGTTTGTAAAGGGGGCAGTGATCCAGTCATAGGTTTTATCCTCGTAGTTAAATTGAAGATTCAACTCATAATATCCTCGGCCAAATGTCGCGCCTTCAGATCGGGACCAGCCTGAGAAGTGGATAGGGACTCCCGCATCACCGGAAATGTCTATCTGCTGGTACAAAAGTTTGTTATTGGCATTGCCATACATTAGGTATGATCTATTTCCGCTGTGGGAGTAGTTGGCATCAAGCCCGTCTCTAGCTTCTATGGAAGCATTTTGAGTCCATCCATCCGGGATATCATCTTCATCATTATCCACCTCAAAGCCCGGGTTTCCTAAAAGGTTGTATTGATTTATAACTGAGCCTATTTCAAACTACATATTGTCATACCATGCAGTACCTGCATCGTAGAGGACTATATATACACTTGCATATGCAGCTCCAATAGGAGCATTGACTCTTGCACCTTTTCTGATAAAGCCTCCCGTAGTCCCAATGGTTGCTGAAAGCCTTGTATTGACCAGAATTTGCTGCTGGCTTGAATTGAACCAATGGATATCTACATCAGCTCCGCCATAGGTTGACCCAATGCTTTCAGTTTTAATATACCAGCTCACATTATATTTAAAGGATTCGGTGATAGGTATGAGAGCACTTTTGATTATCACTGAGCCTCCTCCGGGGGAGGATATCTTTAATGAAGCTTCACCATTTGCTTTATATGATGCATCCTTTGATATAGTTCCTAAAGTTGTTTCCTTAGTCCAATAAGCAGGCAAGCCGCCGTCCCATATTTCAAAACCTGAGTTTGACAGCATATTGCCCCCCATACCTATAGGATTTGTCTGTGATATTATATTTCCATAGGAGTCATAGTCATAGACGCTGGTTGAATAAAGTGGATCAGAGGATGCCAATACATTTCTATTAGCCGGATCATAGGTTATTTTATTGGGTCTTGCTGCTTGATCGATTATATTGTCCGGATCAAGCATGTTTTCATAATTTAAGAGAAGCTTGCTGCCGGCGGGGTTGGTTATAGTATCAATATTCCCCTTTCCGGTATGATGAATTACTGTTTTATATTTGCCTTCATTCCCTGCAATGCTGCCTTTAGGAGCAATAACTTGAACCAGATTATTCTCTTCATCCCAATCAAACTGAGTAATTATGTTCTTGGTGCCTTTACCCTGGGTTAGTTTTACCACATTGCCCATGTTGTTTGTCATATACTCCGTTATATTATTCTGCGGGTCGGTAACGGTAGTGATTATGCCATCTGTAGTCCTTTGGTAGGTGTAACTGGTTTCCAGATCCTTTGTCAAGCCATCTATGGTGAGCTGCTTTTTTACCTTGGATACTCTTCTTTCTAAATCTGTTGTATAGGAATATTCCAGGGTAGTGGTGTGCATCAGATCATCCAATATATTAACAAGATTGTTCCATATATCATAGCTATAGGTTATTTCATCCAATACCGTGCCTGAGGCGTTTTTCTTTTTCATGTTTTTCAGCATGTTATTCTCATAGGTGTATTCTACTGTAGGAATGTCAGCACCGGTTATATTTGATATTTTACCGGCTGAATAGTTGAATATTATTTCTCTCCCTGAAGGATCCACAACCCACCCTATATTTCCGTCCGTGTTATATAGAATATCTGTCGTATTATTGTTTGTATCTACTATCTTGTCCAGCTTTCCGGAAGCCGTAAAGTAATATTTTACTCCGGATTTTTCTTTTATTACAAACTGGCCGCCTTCCTTGTAAAGGGTCAGGTATATTCCCGGAGATGCCTTGTATTTGCCGTCTGCACTTTTTGTAAAGTATATTATGGTGCCATCACTGTCTGTAAATCTTATTATTCCTTCATCTGAAGCATAATTTATATTCATCTCCAGATTAAGTCTCCATCTATAGCCTATGAGCTTGGATTCTTCGGAGCGCAAGTTGTATGTCCTGGATACTGTTATGGATATGCCTCTTCCGGGCAGAGTAACATCAGTGGCTGACAGCACCAAATTACCGTTATGCACATTTACATTGCCGTGAAATCCCATATTAGTTTCTGTACCTAATGCATCTACCTCATAATCTATGGTTATGCTTGGATTTGGACTTCCCACAGCATTGGAGGAAAAGAAGCTCAGCTTGGGATTCGACTCATATGCGGCAGTGACCATTATTCCATAGTTTGGGTTCTGCCCTAAGTACCAGCTTTGCACCAAGGAAGTGATATCCATACTCCATAGTGAATTAGGAGCTGATGAAAAGCTTGTAAGAATTGCGTCACTTTGATATGTAGGAGCATTGCTCCATTTTGTATCAGCTTCATTCCATTGGGATGTAAGCCTGTATAGATTGATGGATGTGCCTCCGGTGCTGCCCAAATACATGAATAGCTTTAGATACGCCTTTGTAATTTTTGCCCCGGCAGGCAGTGAGGGAAGGTATTTAAACTTGACTAATGAACGAAGAGTTCCATATCCGGAGAGATTACCGGCATGAAGGTAGTTTGATTTGTAATAATTCGTGTCCGGATTTTGGCTCGATATATATGTGTCCTCTGCTCCGCTTATGTCGGGTACAGTGATGGTAATCGCGATAGTAGGGTCAATTATCACAGGGTATGCTGCATTTTTGAGCCAGTTATCATTTATGGTAAGAATCAATTGGCTGTCTGTTAGATTCATATTAGTGCTTAGCAGAGTCACACCTTTTGCATCTTGTGCAAAGGGTTTGTTAAAATAAAAAAGGACATTCCCTGTATTTTTGTCCTTTGCAGCTATATTACCTTCTTCGTCTTTTTCAAAGCTTATTCCGTTGGATTCGATATTAAAAGGGAATGTATTTTTATCCGGATATCTTGATAATATTATTTCTTCTTTTATTGTATCTCCTGCTATTGTATATTTATATTCTATGCCTCTGTTTATATCGCTGTATGTTACTGTAGATTTATTTGATGCTTCTGATTGCACCTCTCCTTCAGCGGGAGATACGTTTATCCAACGATTTTTCATAAAGTTTATGTTCATAATCGGTCTGGATTCTTTGTTCTTACCGAAGCGCACCTTGAAGGCGTTCGCTTTATTCTGGTATTCGTAGGGAGCTGTGTCAGATGGTACTATTTCATTTTCAATCCTTCTCCAGTTTCTCGCTCTGTTTTTATAGTTGACCGGTCTGTTTGATACCTCTATGGTAAATGACCCATTAGGGTTAAGATATGTGTTTGAAAAGGCAGTTTTATGCTTTTTCAATTCAACTCTTGTATTTTGAGGCTTAGGGAGCACATTCATCGGTTCCGGCTTTTGACGGTTTACTTCAGCCATATGATCTCACTCCTTATAGATATTTGAATGCTCTGAATGCTATTTTACGAAGCATTCAGAGTATATTATGATTTGGGGTGAGGAAATATGACAGGGATGGGAGCATGAATAGAGAGATATTACTACATCGGCGGTAGGCTTGCCTATATAACCGATGATGCAAATGCATTGAAATATTACTTCACAAGAGATACCAGAGGCAAGCTCCTTCACATGATAGATTACACAGCTGCGACCCCTAAGACCTATTGGTATATCCATGATGCTCATGACAATGTTATAGGCATGGCAGACAGCAGCGGATACAGGGTAGTAAGCTGCTAAGTGATAGATGAAATTGACATTCAGCGTGAGAAAAAAAGACAGTTTTCATGCTAAGAAGCATTAAATGGCAAAATTTAAACATAAATATAGTTGCAATCACAATAAAAAATAATTATAATAATATTAAGGTCAAAGAAAGTCAAAGTCAGAAAGAGTGATAAAATGGCGAGAATAAGTGATATAATCGAAGAATTTATTGACAATCTGATTAAGGATGCAGAAGGAACTATTGAGATAGGGAGAAATGAACTTGCCGGTTATTTCAATTGTGCTCCCTCTCAAATCAATTATGTTTTGACAACCAGGTTTACCACCGATAGGGGGTATTATATTGAGTCCCGAAGAGGCGGAGGAGGCTATATTAAGATATCCAAAATTGATATTGATAAACAAGAGTACTTAGAAACTGTTTTATCAAAGGGAATTGGGAATAATCTTAATAAAGAAAGCGCTTTTCGCTTTGTTGACTTTATGTTCAAGGAAGATTTCATATCAGAAAGAGAGAGTTATATTATAAAAGCTGCCTTGGACGATAGTAGTTTATCCATTGTACCTAAGTCTTTGAGGGATATAGTAAGAGCAGATATTCTAAAAGCCGTGCTGGTTTCAGCATTGGTGTAATTTGTTAAAATTGGAGGATAAAATTATGATTTGCAGTGAATGCGGCAGCAAGCCTGCTACAGTCCATATTACCAAAATAGAAAACGGTAAGAAATCAGATATGCATCTTTGTGAGCAATGCGCTTTAACTAAAGGAGCTTTAAGCATTAATGCCAGCTTTTCCATTAATGATTTATTGGCGGGCATTTTAAGCAATGGCGATCCCGTGCCGATTAAGGTAGATTTTTTAGATGATCCCACATGCCCTGTATGCGGTATAAAATACAGCCGATTTAGAGAGACGGGAAGATTTGGCTGCGGAAGCTGCTATAAAACCTTTGGAGATAGATTGACTCCTTTATTTAGAAGAATTCATGGCAATATAAGCCATACGGGCAAAATACCTCAAAGAGCCGGAGGAAGGTTGAAGGTTGTAAGAGAGATGGAAACATTGAAGGCTGAACTGTCAAATGCAATAAAAAGCGAAGAATATGAGAAGGCTGCGGAGATAAGAGATAAGATTAGAGCTTTAGATAAGCCCAGCGGGAGGGAAGATTGATGAGCGGATGGATTACTGAAAAAGGTCCTCAAAATGAAATAGTATTGAGCAGCAGAGTGAGACTTGCAAGGAATATCGTCAATACACCTTTTCCTGCATATTTGAATACAGAAGCCGCTAATAGGCTTACAGTGGAGATTAAGGATGCGGCGGATAAAAAGACTTATGCACCATATAAGCTTTATACAATTGATCAAATGCCTCAGCTTGAAAAACAAATATTATTAGAGAGGCATTTGATCAGCCCGGACTTGGTCAAGAGCTCTAAGGGAGCAGCATTGATATCAGAAGATGAAATGATCAGCATAATGGTAAATGAAGAGGATCATATAAGGATACAATCTATACTTCCAGGATTACAAGTGATCAAAGCCTGGGATGTAGCAAATGATATAGATGATGTTTTGGAGGAGACTCTTGATTATTCCTATGATGAGAAACTTGGTTATCTGACTTGTTGTCCTACCAATGTGGGTACTGGAATGAGAGCTTCGGCTATGATACATCTTCCGGCTTTAAATATGATAGGCAACATTAGTAAGATTCTTCAAACAGTAACGCAGATAGGGCTGACAATAAGAGGCATATATGGCGAAGGTACAGAGTTTCTTGGCAATTTGTTTCAAATATCAAATCAGATAACTCTGGGATTGTCTGAGGAGGAAATAGTTGAAAACATTAATGCGGTAACCTCTCAAATAGTGGAGAAGGAAAGAGAGGCCAGAAATATTTTAATAAATAACAATAGAACCCAACTGGAGGATAAGATATGGAGGTCTTGGGGGCTATTGAAGAATGCCAGAGTCATGACTTCACAAGAAGCTATGAAGCTTCTATCTGATATTAGGTTGGGAATGGATTTAGATTTTATTCCTAATCTTACTGTATCGCTTCTCAATGAAATTATGATAGATACACAGCCAGCAAGCATACAGAAATCTGTAGGAGAAGAATTAACTCCCGAAGCCAGGGATATAATAAGGGCAGAAATTATCAGGGAAAAACTATAGTTTTTTTCATAGAAAAGAGGAGATTGCATGGGTATTTTTGATAAATTTACAGAGAGGGCTCAAAAAGTGCTAGTGTATGCACAAGAGGAAGCGCTAAAGATAAGACATAATTATATTGGCACGGAGCATATATTGTTGGGACTTGCCAGAGAAGGCGAAGGCATAGGAGCTCAATTGATAAAGAATAAAGGTGCTGACTTGGAAGGCTTGAGAAAAAGTGTCATCGCCACCATTGGTATGGGCAAAGAGGCTGTAGACCAAGTAATAGGGTATACGCCAAGGACCAAAAATATAATAGAGAATAGCGTAAAAGAAGCCAGAGCTCTTGGGCACAGCTATGTAGGAACGGAGCATCTGCTGTTGGCGCTGCTCAGAGAGGGAGAGGGTGTTGCTGCTAAGATCCTCAATAATATAGGTATAACCTTGGAGGATATAGAAGATGAGATAATTCAGCAAAACAGCAGTGAGGGTAAGTCCACAGCTAAACCAACAGCATCATCAGCAAAGAAAACTAACACACCAAATCTTCAGAAATATGGTAAGGATTTGACTGAGGCAGCTAGAGAAGGCAAGATTGATCCTATAATAGGGAGAGACAAAGAAACTGAGAGAGTCATTCAGATATTGAGCAGAAGAACAAAGAATAATCCGGTTTTAATCGGCGATCCAGGAGTAGGAAAGACCGCAATTGCTGAAGGTCTTGCACAGAAAATTGCAGAAGGAAATGTTCCGGAAATCTTGAAGGACAAAAGAGTTGTTACTTTGGATTTATCTGCAATGGTAGCAGGTTCAAAGTACAGGGGAGAGTTTGAGGAAAGACTCAAAAATGTGATGAATGAAATCAAAGAAGATAAGAAGGTTATATTGTTTATTGATGAAATGCATACCATTATCGGAGCAGGCGGAGCAGAGGGAGCTATAGATGCTTCAAATATATTAAAGCCTGCCTTGGCTAGAGGAGAGATACAAGCAATAGGAGCTACAACATTGGATGAATACAGAAAGCATGTAGAAAAGGATTCTGCACTTGAAAGAAGATTTATGCCTGTAATGGTGGGAGAACCTACAAAGGAAGAGACTGTCCTGATTTTAAAGGGCTTAAGAGATAAATATGAAGCGCACCATAAGGTGAAAATCAATGATGAATCTATAAAAGCTGCAGTAGAATTTTCCGATAGGTATATAACAGATAGATTCCTTCCGGATAAAGCCATAGATCTCATAGATGAAGCAGCATCAAGGTTGAGAATCAAAACCTTCACTGCTCCACCAAATGTAAAGAAACTGGAAGATGAGCTGTCAGCTCTAGAAAAGGAAAAAGCAGAAGCCATAAATGCTCAAGACTTTGAGAAGGCAGCAGAAATAAGAGATAAAGAGCAGGAAGCAAAGAAAAATCTTGAGTCAATAAAAAAGCAGTGGAATGAGAAGGCAAATCAAAACGAACCGGTTATCGGAGAAGAGGAAATTGCTAATATAGTGTCTTTGTGGACAGGAATACCCGTAACAAAGCTGGCAGAAGAAGAGTCAAAGAGATTGCTAAATCTTGAGAGCATACTCCATGAAAGAGTAATAGGTCAGGAAGAAGCTGTTTTGGCAGTATCCAAAGCTATAAAGAGAGCAAGAGTTGGGCTAAAAGACCCTAAGAGGCCAGTAGGATCTTTCATATTCTTAGGACCCACTGGAGTGGGCAAAACTGAATTATCCAGAGCCTTAGCAGAAGTACTATTTGGGGATGAAAATTCCATGATAAGGATCGATATGTCTGAATATATGGAAAAACATACAGTATCAAGGCTTATTGGCTCACCTCCCGGATATGTGGGCTATGAAGAAGGCGGCCAGCTCACTGAGAAAGTGAGGAGAAAGCCTTACTCGGTCGTACTCTTGGATGAAATAGAGAAGGCTCATCCAGATGTATTCAATGTACTGCTTCAAATATTGGAGGATGGAAGGCTTACTGATGGGAAAGGCAGAACAGTAGACTTCAAAAACACTGTTATAATAATGACCTCCAACGTAGGCGCAAACACCATTAAAAAACAAAAAGTTATGGGCTTTACCTCTAACACCGGTGAAAAGGAAGAAGCCTATGAAAGAATGAAAGACAATATAATGGAAGAGCTTAGAAGATCCTTTAGACCTGAGTTTTTAAACAGAATAGATGATGTAATAGTGTTCCATCAGCTGGAAGAAAATCATCTAAAGAGCATTGTTGATTTGATGCTTAAATCTTTGCTCAAGAGGATTGCTGAACTCAATATAGAGATAGAAGTGACAGATGACGCCAAAGCTTTATTGGTTAAGAAAGGCTTTGACCCGGTTTATGGGGCAAGACCTTTGCGACGTGCCATACAAAAGATGGTGGAAGATCAGTTATCTGAGGAAATGCTGGCAGGTAACGTAAAATCAGGAAGCAAGGTTTTGATCGACTCCGACGGCGAGAAGCTGATATTTAAGTAAGGCTGTTTCTATAGGGAATGCTTCGTAGCCTATAGTATTTATATTGCGTCTATGTAGATAAATGCGACATAAAGGTTACGGAGAACACAGATTTTCACAGAATTAAAAAATTTTCAGTGTAAATCAGTGCTAAATCAGTGTTAATCCGTGGTTTCCGTAACCCCCGACCCCAGAGGAATACCCTGATTTGTTTAAAATGGAGTATAATTAATATAATAATAAAAACATGTCGTAATATACAGAAAAATGAGGTAAAATACCTAAGATTGGGAGGAGGAGTTTTCTTGGCAAAGTTGAAAACTAAATATGTATGCATGGAATGCGGGTGCGAATCTCCCAAATGGATGGGAAAATGTCCGGAATGCAACCAATGGAATACCTTGGTAGAAGAGATAGATATTAAAACAACTGCAGCTCCTTCCCCTTCTATATCAAATTTGTCCAAACCGGAGAGAATGCAGGATATTTCGTTGGAAGAGGAAATGAGATTAGGAACTGGTCTGGGCGAGTTAGATAGAGTTCTAGGAGGAGGAATAGTGAAAGGATCACTTATACTTGTGGGCGGTGACCCGGGTATAGGAAAGTCTACACTGTTGCTTCAGATGTCGGATAATATTGGTAAATTGGGTTTAAAGGTATTATATGTTTCCGGAGAGGAATCTGTAAAGCAAATTAAGATTAGGGGTCAACGGATGAATGCGGATTCCGAGAACATTTATCTTCAGTCAGAAAATAATATGGAATATATACAAAAAACTGTAGGAGATATAAATCCTGACGTGCTGATAATAGATTCTATACAGACAGTTTATAATCCCAGCATACTATCAGCTCCCGGCAGCGTAAGCCAAGTAAGAGATGCTACCGGAAATTTAATGAGAATTGCAAAAGGTGAAGGCATAGCTGTATTTATTGCGGGACATGTTACTAAGGCCGGCTCTATAGCGGGACCTAGGGTTCTTGAACATATGGTGGATACGGTTTTATACTTTGAAGGAGATTCTCATATGACTTATAGAATTCTCCGTGCTGTCAAGAATAGATTTGGATCAACCAACGAAATTGGCATATTTGAAATGGCAGACAAGGGCCTTGCAGAGGTGTTAAATCCTTCCCAAATGCTCTTATCCGGAAGGATGAAGGGTGTATCAGGTTCTTCTGTTATAGCCTCTTTAGAAGGTACTAGGCCTATGCTTGTGGAAGTTCAGGCGCTTCTTAGCTATACAAGTTTCGGAGTTCCAAGGAGAACAGCAACAGGTGCAGATTATAACAGGGTTGTGCTGCTCATGGCTGTTCTTGAAAAAAGAGTAGGATTACAGCTTCAAAATTATGACTCTTATGTAAATGTGGTAGGCGGTATAAAGTTGAATGAGCCTTCATCGGATCTAGGTATTATAGCTGCAATAGCTTCTAGCTATAAAGACAAAGAGATCGATGACGGAATCGTGATAATCGGCGAAGTAGGATTGGCAGGAGAAGTGAGAGCAGTGAATTTTATAGAGAAGAGAATAAACGAAGCCTACAAATTGGGATTTACTAAATGCATAGTGCCTTATAATAATTACAAGAACCTCAAAGATAGTTCTCAGCTTAAAGTCTATGGTGTAAAGAGTGTAGAGGAAGCACTTAACATTATAATATAAACCCTGCTGGCAGTGTGCCGGCAGGGTTTGTGTTAAAACATATTGTATATTCCTAAGGTCTTGATTTTCTCATATTCTTTTGCCAAAACATCATGAAGTTTGATATCTAAGATATTACATAATGAGGTGGTATAGAATATATTATTTCCTATTTCCTTTTCAATGATATCCTTGCAACTTTCACAAAGTTCGCCTTGTATATGGGGGCTCATGCAATCTTTTAAATCTTTGATATCTGCATCTGGAGGTATTTGCTGCTTTGTTGCATTTACTTCTATGCAGCCACAACTTGTTACAGCCTTGACCACAGCCCTGTTGACTCTTGCTTGTGATTCTTCAAGTTTAGTTATAATATCCAATATACTCTTGTGTCTTATTAGTAGCTCGGATACGCTTTGCTGGAAATCTTCACAAATAAAATCCTTCAATATGTATCACTCCTAAGCTCATGTATACATAAAATGTACTATAAGATAATTATAGAGTGATGCAATTTAGTTGTCAATGTAAAAAAAACGTTGACAAGCTTTATTGTATGTGATATTGCTCAACATTTACCGACAAGAAACAACAAGTTGCTATGGCATAACAATTTGATTTTGGGAGGGATTATATGTTTCATGTTGGAGATAAAATTGTATATCCGATGCATGGAGCTTGTATAATAGAATCAATTGAGGATAGAGAAGTGTTTGGAATAAAGTCTAAATATTATATAATAAAAATGGTTTTAGGTGGGATAAAAGCAATGGTTCCGGTTGACAAGGCGGAATCAATTGGCATTAGATGTATAACAGATATGAATGGTTATGATGAGGTGGTGAAGATACTTTCCGGAAGCTACAGGGCTATGGAAAAAAAGTGGAATAAAAGGTTTAGGGAAAACGAAGCAAAACTGAAGAAGGGGAACATATATGAAATCGCAGAAATAACGAATTATCTTTACTATATGGACAGAAGAGGAAAGCTATCTACAGGTGAAAAGAAAATGCTGATTAAATCCAAAGAAATGATAATCAGTGAATTAGCACTTGTGAAAAACCTTTGTTACGAAGAAATGGAGAGAGCAATGGAAGAAATATTAAATATCTGTGAACATTGAAAACCAGGGTTTTTAAAAATATAGAAGTCTGTTATAATTATCATGAATTTCTAATGGTTTAAAAATTACTGGTTTGGATATACTTTTAAGGAGGTGAGAATAATTGATAAAAAAGATACTAATTTGGATTTTAACCCTATTGGGGATTGCTCTTGGGTCTGAAGTGACCTATCTATTATTAAAATTTTTTAAAGTTACCTATCTCTTTGGTTATGAGATTACAGATTTTAAAAGAATACTTGCGATTGCATTAGCTGGAATTATAGGTGGAATTATTTTTTATTTAATATCGCCTTGGGTTATCAACAGAGGAACCCAGTCTACTTATAAGGTAGAGAAGATGCTTCAAAAGGTTCCAACCAATGAAATTATTATAGGTGTTGTAGGTCTTATCATGGGACTGGTTATTGCAAATTTAATTAGTGGTCCTTTAAAGCTCTTACAGATATCCTGGCTTACAAGTATAATATCAGTATTACTATATGTATTGCTGGGCTATTTTGGAATAAGCATTGCTACTAAGAAAAAGGAAGATCTCTTGAATGCATTCTCTTTTCTAAAGAGAATCAATATAAAGGATAAAGATAAAACAAATAAGATGGAGCAGAGAGTACAACCAAAAATTTTAGATACAAGTGTTATAATAGATGGCAGAATAGCAGATATAGTAAAAACGGGATTTGTAGAAGGTCCTTTAATCATTCCTGCATTTGTCCTAGAGGAACTCAGGCATATTGCAGATTCTTCCGATGGTTTGAAAAGAAATAGAGGAAGAAGAGGCCTTGATATATTAAACAAAATTCAAAATGATATGGATATACCTGTTGAAATTACTGAAAAAGATTTTGAAGATGTAAACGAAGTTGATACTAAGCTTTTGAAGTTAGCTCAATTTTTAGGAGGCAAGGTAGTCACTAATGACTATAATCTGAATAAAGTTGCAGAATTTCAAAGGGTTCCAGTTTTGAATATTAATGAACTGGCCAATGCTGTAAAGCCTGTTGTGCTTCCCGGGGAAGAAATGATAGTGCTGGTCATAAAGGATGGAAAGGAAACCGGTCAGGGTGTTGCCTATTTGGACGATGGAACTATGATTGTTGTTGATGGAGGACGAAAGTTTATTGGAGATACAATAACTGTTATAGTTACTAGTGTCCTTCAGACAGCAGCTGGCAGGATGATTTTTGCAAAACCCAAATCTGCAGCAGAAAAGGTTTCCTAGAACCAAGGAGGAGACTATGAATACAGCCATTATTTTGGCAGCTGGAAAAGGCTCCAGGATGAATGCCGGTATGAATAAGCTATATGTAAACATCAAGGGTAAGCCCATACTTGCCCATACCCTTGATGTTTTTTTTGCTTGTAACCATATCTATGAAATAATATTAGTCATAGGTGATGGGGAAGAAGAAATGTGTAGAGAAAATGTTTTAGATAAAATAGAGAGTAGCAAACCTGTCAAATTGGTGATAGGCGGGAAAGAAAGACGAGATTCAGTATATAACGGTCTGAAAAATGTTTGCAAGGACGCGGATGTGATACTTATACACGATGGAGCTAGGCCTTTTATAACTGAAGAAACTATTGAGGAGTCCATAAAACAAGCTCTTTTGTACACCGCAGTTACTATAGGAATCCCTGCAAAAGATACCATAAAGGAAATTGATAAAGAGGGCTTTGTAGAAAATACACCAAACAGATCTAATCTTTGGCTTACTCAAACTCCTCAGACTTTTATGCGAGATGTTATAGTACAAGCCTATGAGTCTTCAAATGGTGATAGAGCAGCAGTCACAGATGATGCGACGTTGGTTGAAAGAATGGGTATAAAGGTGAAGATGATAAGAGGCAGCTATGATAATATAAAAATAACAACTCCGGAGGATATTGCCTTGGCAGAAGCAATACTGGAATCTGGGAGGATTAAAGATGTTTAGAGTTGGTAATGGATATGATGTTCATAGATTGGCAGAAGGACGCAAGCTTATTTTGGGGGGGGTGGAAATCCCCTTTGAAAAAGGTCTATTGGGTCATTCTGATGCAGATGTATTGTTACATGCCATTATAGATGCTTTGCTTGGAGCCTGTGGCAAGAGGGATATTGGGGCATTGTTCCCTGACATAGATCCTGCTTACAAGGATATTTCAAGCATGATTTTATTGGAGAGAGCGGCCGTAGAAGTAGAGAAATCAGGTTACAAAATATCTAATATAGATAGCATTATAGTGGCAGAGAAACCTAAACTTTTCCCATTCATAGATGATATGAGAAATAATATAGGAACCGTTTTGGGTATTGAAATTGATAGCATAAATATTAAGGCTACAACCTCTGAAGGCCTCGGATTTACAGGAGCAGGCCAAGGCATGGCTTCTCATGCTGTTGTATGCTTATACACAAGGAGGATGGAGTGATTATTTATGACAAACTACAAAAGAGGTATTTTTCTTGGAAACAAAGTCACTGTTATGTCCATAATCATCATTCTGGCAATGAGTTTTTTTGTAAAGTCTATTATTGTACCCATAGATCGAATTGAAACCCCTTCTAATAGTATTAATTATATAAGTCAAGAGTACATATATAAAGAGACTATAAAGGCTTCACCTTTGAAATTTATGAGAGGCAGGCAGGGAAGTGCAGAGGGTTTTAGAGTATTGATTTTGAGGAAGGATAAAAAAACTGAGGTCCCCAAAGAAGTATATATTTATAATAGCGGGGGAGAATATTTGAAATATCAAATAACCTATTGACACAACGTGTGTTTTTTCTCATAATATTATATAACGAGGCGAAAAGATGTCTTCCACTACTATAAGTGGATGGTTTCGATTCTAGCAATAGGCGGCGAGCATATATCCACGCCTCGTTGAAACGCTCGGGTAAGGTTTTTTGCAAAAGTGCAAAAAACCCTCATTAAAATCTTGTTATAAGTAAATAAATGATGCTGTGATCGGGAAGAGTAAATTGGCAAAGACCAACAGAGATAAGCCTTCACTGGCTGGAAGAGGCTTTTGGGGATAGCAAATTGAAGTGCACCCATGAGCACCTATGGAGAAATAAGTATCCATGGGCGGTAATGCCGTTATAAGTTTGAGCAAATAAAGAGTGGAACCGCGTCTTATGTCGCCTCTTAGTGAGGCGGCTTTATTATTTTAGTGAATAATTGGAGGGTTAGAAATGAGAATATTTAATACAATGAATAGGAAAAAGGAAGAATTTGTACCTCTGGTACCTGGTGAAGTCAAAATGTATTCCTGTGGGCCAACTGTATATAATTACTTTCACATTGGAAATGCAAGACCTTTTATCATATTTGATATCTTAAGGAATTATTTTGAATATAGGGGTAATAAGGTTACCTTTGTACAAAATTTTACAGATGTTGACGATAAGATAATCAAAAGGGCGAAGGAAGAGGGCATCTCAGAAAAAGAAGTGGCAGATAAGTATATCCAAGAATATTTTAAGGATGCCAAAGGTTTGGGAATTAGGAAAGCCGATTATCATCCGAGAGTGACAGAGCTTATCCCTGAGATAATTGATATTGTGAGAAAAATTGAAGATAAAGGCTATGCTTATGAAGTAAATGGCAATGTTTATTTTGATACAGCTGAGTTTAGTGACTATGGCAAGCTTTCTAAGCAAAACTTAGAGGAGCTGGATGCAGGTGCAAGAGTTGATGTAGGAGAAGAAAAAAGAAATCCCATGGATTTTGCTCTATGGAAGAGCCAAAAACCTGGAGAGCCTGCTTGGGAAAGCCCCTGGGGAATGGGTAGACCCGGATGGCATATAGAATGCTCTGCCATGGCTATGAAGTATCTAGGAGAAACCATAGATATTCATTCCGGCGGGCAGGATCTGGTTTTCCCTCACCATGAAAATGAAGTAGCCCAAAGTGAAGCAGCAACGGGTAAACCTTTCGCAAGGTATTGGATGCATAATGGGTTTATAAACATAAACAATGAGAAAATGTCAAAGTCACTGAATAACTTTTTTACAGTCAGAGATATTAGCGAGATGTATGATTTAGAAGTCGTAAGGTTATTCATGGTTTCATCCCATTACAGAAGCCCCATAAACTTCAGCAAGGAGCTTTTAGACAGCACTAAAAGCAGCTTGGAAAGACTATATATTGCTAAGAGTAATCTTGTGCATTTGTTATCTGTTGTCAAGGGCACTGAAACTGCCTTAGAAGAAGCTCTTAAAGAAAGTTTTCTTACTCATAAAGACAGATTTATCGAAGCTATGGAGGATGACCTCAACACTGCCGATGCAGTTTCTGCAATATTTGATTTGGTAAGAGATATTAACTCAAATATAAACGAGGAATCATCAAAGGGCTTGGTCAAATTTGCACTGGATCTATATATGGAACTTGCAGGCGTGCTAGGGATACTAAATAAAAAAGAGGAAAGTCTTGATGATGAAATCGAAAAGCTAATAGAAGAGAGACAGCAGGCAAGAAAAGATAAGAATTGGGCTTTGTCAGATAAGATAAGAGATGATTTGAAGGCAAAAGGTATTATTTTGGAGGATACCCCCGCAGGAGTAAAATGGAGAAGGGCATAGATATATGGATAAGCAAGATGGGTTTTTGGAACATGATGTAATAAACAATGAGTATACCGAATATGCAAGGAGAATTGAGATGGATACAATGAATGATGTAAAGGCATCGGATATTCAGATGTATAATCCTACCATCCTTGCATATGTAGGCGATTCTGTATATGAGCTTTTTGTCAGAACCCTATTGGTTTCAAAGGGCAATGCACAGGTTTCCAAACTCCATAAAAAAGCCGTTTTGTTTGTTAAGGCAAAAGCCCAGGCAGAAATGGCAGACAAACTGGAAGAGCATCTCACAGAAGAAGAGAAAGACATAATCAGAAGAGGCAGAAATGCCAAGACCACTTCTATGCCCAAAAATGCAGAGCTGGCGGATTACAAGCATGCCACCGGCTTTGAAGCCCTTTTGGGCTATCTGTACCTTAACAATCGCATAGATAGGCTTCTGGAGATACTGCACCTTATCACAGAAATTAATCAAGAGAATTTGTAGGGAACGGGAACCACTGAAAGACACGGAAGTTTTCACGGAAAGGACACGGAATGATTTCTTTCCGTGACAATCCGTGTTTTCCATATCCCATTACTTATTAGGAATACCCTAATCTAGCGACTGGTGACTGGCGACCGGCGACAAGCCAAGCGGAATACCCAAAACCTAGCACCTAGCACCTAGTGCCTAGAGCCTAGTGCCCGAAATACTTATAGACAAAAAGAGACAATTCTCTTACAATGATATATAAGTTATGTTTGAACTCAGAGCTCAGGACTCAGAACTCAGGATTCACAACTAAAGATTCAGATTAGTTTATAAAAATGGAGGGTATATGCATGATGAAGGTAGAACTGATACGCTATACTCCTGAACCGGAGAAACTTGTAGCAGCAGCGGCAAAACTATGTTATTCTAAAATAGGTATAGATGGAATATTAGATGGTTTGGATACAGAAAAGACAGAGAAATTTCTTAATCTTCTTATGGATTTAGGTCATGAAAGCCCGATAGAACACGTCTCTTTCACCTTTGGTGTGGAAGGAATCAGCCGAGTTCTTTCGCATCAGCTGGTTCGCCACAGAATAGGATGCTCTTATTCTCAGCAATCTCAACGATATGTGAAACTTGAACAATTCGAGTACATAATTCCCCCCCAAATAGAAGCAATAGATGAAGCACGCAACATATTCGTAACAGCCATGGAAAAAGATCAAGAGGCTTATGATAGATTGGTAGAAATATTATATGAAGAAAACTTTAATAAATATGTAAAAGAAGGCAAAACTGAGAAACAAGCAGCTCAAATGGCTGAGAAAGCTTCAATAGAGGATGCTAGATACGTGTTTCCAAATGCCTGCGAAACGAAAATAGTATTTACCATGTCTGCAAGAGCTCTATTCAACTTTTTCAAGATGAGATGCTGCGAGAGGGCTCAATGGGAGATCAGAGATATGGCAGAAGAGATGTTAATAAAAGTTAAAGAAGTTGCACCTATATTGTTTAAACATGCGGGACCGGGATGCCTCAACGGACCTTGTCCTGAAGGAAATATGAGCTGTGGAAAGCATGTAGAGGTTAGAAAAAAATTTAGAAAAGAATAGTGGAAATTGATAATGAAGATAATAAAATAAATTGGAAAATAAATAATATAAGAGGATGATGTATATGGCATTTGGCGGAGAAAAAAGAAATAAATCCGATAGATGGGGCAAAAAGGAGAAAGGCTTTCAAAAACCTATAGGGAGAAAGAATACTGAGAGATCAAAGCCCCAGAATGTAGAAGAAGAGGATAATAGAGATGATTATTATATCAATTTAATTGAAGGCAGAAATCCTGTACTGGAAGCGTTGAAGTCAGGTCGTGAAATAGATAAGCTTTTTGTTCAAAGCGGACAATCAGAGGGTTCAATAAAACAAATAATTGCTATAGCAAGAGATAAAAAAATCCTTATAAAAGAAGTAGACAAGGGAAAACTGGACAGAATGTCTGCTACTAGGAGTCATCAAGGGGTCATCGCGTCTGCTGCATTATATAAGTACTATGAAATTGATGATATACTAGAAATTGCAAAGGAAAAAGGAGAAGATCCCTTTATAGTAATATTGGACGAGATAACAGATCCGCAAAATCTGGGCTCCATATTGCGAAGCTGTGATGGAGCAGGCGTACATGGCGTTGTCATACCAAAGCGAAGATCAGCCAGCTTGACTCCCATAATAGGCAAGATATCTGCAGGTGCTGTAGAGTACGTGCCGGTGTCAAAGGTGACCAACATTAATCAGACCATGAATTACTTGAAAGAAAAAGGTCTATGGATTGCAGGTGCTGACGTCACAGGAGATCCATATTATGAAAAGGACATGACGGGTCCCTTAGCCTTAGTTGTGGGAAGTGAAGGAAAAGGTCTTAGCAGATTGGTAAAAGAAAATTGTGATTTCATTGTAGGCATACCAATGACTGGTAAAATATCTTCTCTTAATGCTGCTATTTCCTGCGCGGTTGTTATATTTGAAGCAAGAAAACAGAAAAATCTGAAGAACGCTGCAGGAAGCCTTCAAGAGGGCAGCATCCATTAACTTGAAATGATTTAGGTGATGAAAATTGAAAGAATACCTGATGGTTGACGGCTACAATATAATAAACCAGTGGGAAGAGCTAAGAGAGGAAAGCAGGCACTCCTTGGATAGCGCAAGAATCAAATTGTTGGATATAATGTCAAACTATCAGGCTTTTAAGGGAGTCAAGGTGATTGTCGTATTTGATGCCCATTATGTGAAAAACAGCATGGAAAAGCATGAGTTTTATAATGCAGTTGAGGTTGTTTATACGAAGGAATTTGAAAGTGCAGATAATTATATTGAAAGATTTGTAGCTGATCATTATAGCGATGATAACACAATAAGGGTTGCCACATCGGATTCTTTAGAGCAAATGGTGGTTCTTGGACTGGGGGCTGCAAGAATATCGGCGAGAGAACTTAAAACTCAAATACAAGAAGCATCACAAAAAATGGACAAGAACCATATTAATATGATGAAGCATGATAGAAATCTATTAGAACATCATCTTGATCCTATAGTTGCCAAGAAGTTGGAAAGTATCAGGAGACAAAAAAGTTGATTCCTTAATATGCATAAACGTAAACATTGAAAAGCTAGCTAAATATATGTATAATAGAAATGGTTAAGAGCTAAAAAGCTTGGAGGAGATATAGTGGAAGCCAAAGCAAACAAAGAAGAAATACTTAGCTTTGATAGCATGATGGATGAAGAACTGGTTTTGAGTGCTAGAGATGGGGACAAGGAAGCGCTGGAGTTTATAATTAATAAATATAAGAATTTTGTAAGAGCCAAAGCCAGATCATATTTTCTTATCGGTGCCGATAGAGAAGATATAGTTCAGGAAGGAATGATAGGTTTATATAAATCAATCAGAGATTTTAAAAATGATAAACTATCATCTTTCAGAGCCTTTGCCGAGCTTTGCATAACAAGGCAGATTATTACTGCCATTAAAACAGCTACGAGGCAAAAACATATTCCACTAAACTCATATGTGTCTCTAAATAAGCCTATTTATGATGAGGAGTCAGACAGAACTCTCTTGGATGTACTGACAGCTAACAAGATAACAGATCCGGAAGAACTCATAATAAGCAGGGAAGAACTATGTTCCATAGAATCCAAAATCGGTGAAATACTAAGTGATTTAGAACTGGAAGTGCTCATGTCTTACCTTCAAGGCAAATCCTATCAAGAGATTGCCGTTGATTTGGACAGGCATGTAAAGTCTATAGACAATGCGCTTCAAAGGGTAAAAAGAAAGCTGGAAAAGTTTCTCGAATTTAAGGACGAATAGTGATATTGACAAAAGACTTATACCATATTATAATAACTAATTAGTTACTCTGGTTAAAAGAACAGGGGAAATACCCAAGTGGCTAAAGGGGGCAGACTGTAAATCTGTTGTCTCAGACTTCGGTGGTTCGAACCCACCTTTCCCCACCAATTTCGCGGGCATAGTTCAGTGGTAGAATTCCAGCTTCCCAAGCTGGCCGTGCGGGTCCGATTCCCGTTGCCCGCTCCAAATACGCCCATGTAGCTCAGCAGGTAGAGCACCGCCTTGGTAAGGCGGAGGTTCACCGGTTCAAGCCCGGTCGTGGGCTCCATTCTACGATACACCAGGCATAGTTTATTAACCGGATTATAATATTATCTATTTATTAATTTTAATTCATACATATAAAGGAGGATAACAAAAATGGCAAAAGCAAAATATGAGAGAACCAAACCCCATGTAAACATAGGAACCATAGGACACGTTGACCATGGTAAGACAACATTGACAGCAGCAATAACCACAGTAT
>JAQUTA010000094.1 GCA_028709965.1 Lutispora sp. | reverse complement strand
CTCATCTGAGATATCCTCAAACATTATTTGATATACAAACAGATATTTACAGCAAATATCATATAAGCAATGCAAGAGAATTCTATAATAAGGGCGACGTGTGGGATATCGCAACTCAGATATATGGGCCTAGCAGTGCTACCAGCGAAAGCCAGTTGGTGGAGTCCTCATATTTGATTATGAAGCTTCCTGACTCAGACAAAGAAGAATTCATATTAATGGTGCCTTATACACCTCAAGGCAAGAATAATATGATAGCATGGTTTGCCGTTAAAAATGATGGTGATAACTATGGTCAATTGAAGCTTTATACATTCCCCTCTGGTAAAATTGTAGAAGGACCTATGCAGGTGGAAGGCATAATAAGTCAAGACGTAACCATAGGTAATGCCATTAACCTATTGCAATCCGGTGGAAACTCTCAGGTTATCAGGGGAAACATGCTTATTGTGCCTATTGAGGATTCCATACTTTATGTGGAGCCGGTATACCTAAGGGCTAGCAATGCCAGTGCGCTGCCTGAATTAAAGAAGGTTATAGTATTTTACAAAAATCAGGTAGTTATGGAGGACAGCTTGGAAAAGTCCCTGGCAAGAATATTTCCACTGCCAAAGGAAGAAGAACCCAAAGCACCTGAGAAGCCTCAACCGCCTGTAACTCAGGCTCCTGAAGATGCTGATACTGTGGCAGAGCTTATTACATTGGCCAACAATACTTTCAATCAGGCTCAGGAAGCTCAGAGGGCAGGCAATTGGGCCCTATATGGAGAAAAACTCAATGAGCTCCAGGGTGTGCTCGAAAAGCTCAATAATCTAAGCAGCACTCAGTGATAAAGGAGTGAAGTATAGTTGAAAAGACTAATCATAATAATTTTAGCTATAGCGTTATTAACAGGTTGCAGCAAGGGCAAAGAAACAGGTTCTAGCAGCAATGGAGCAGAAAAAATTTTGGAACCTTTTGAGATAATCATGATAGTTGACAATAGAGAGATATCATTAAAGGATAAACGGGAAGGCAGCTTTGATAAACCATTTGAGCTGGACTTATGGTTCAACGGCAATATAGATATAAAGGACAAGGATTTAGGCAAGCACTTGGTTTTTTCTCCGGAAACAATAAAACCCCAGGTAAGCGTTATTCGTAATTCGGAAATTGACACTACTAGAATATGCGTCGAATTCAATGAAACCGAGACTCTTCCTGATGATGTAAAGATCATTTTGAAAGCAGGCATCATGGATGATAAGGGAAATAAACTCAAGGAAGAGATTGCTTTATCCCTAAAGAGAGAAAAAAAGGTGGACGCATATATAAGACTGAAAAATGATGCAACTATCAGCTCGGATTCAGGATTTGATTTTAATTCCTATATATTAGATGATAAAGCTAAAAGTTTTGAGGTTACTTTCAATTACCCTATGGATAGGAAAAGTGTGGAAGAGGCTTTAGTAGAGGGTTTCAGATATGTTCCGGAAGAGTTTATGGCGAAAGTGGAAGTAGATTGGAAGGACGATAGCAATCTCACAGTGCATTTTTCTGACATGTTTAATGGACAGTCCTATCCAATCAGCTTTAATAATGCTAGAACCGTAACCGGTGAGGAATACAAGGAATTTGAGATGAACAAGGTCTTTGGATTCCTTGCACAAGAATCGCAAAAGGTATCAAAAATAGATGGAAAAGGCAATATTGTTTCTGATATGCTCATTGAAGATGAAATCCTTGAGATGGAGGATATATCACCGGATGGCAAATATGCTTTTGGCTATAGAGTTTTAGATACCGGAGGAGAATTCTATCCTGTAAAACCTATTCTATTGGAGCTCCAGGATAACGGTATAAAGAAACATTATCTAAAAGGCATAGACTATCTTCAAGGAGTCATATTTGGATCCAAATGGTTGCCTGATGGAAAAAGTTTCTTGGTTTATACCAGCAAAAAAATATGGCATTATTCCTTAAACGGAGCGTTGCAAGGCCAACCAGGCAAGGTGATATTTGAATATGATGCTGCAAAAATGGATTATATGATAGGGGCTGAAGTGTCACCTGATGGTAATAAGATAGCAGTCTTCAAATCAATATATACGGAAAGTTTTGAGGATAAGGCGAGCAAGTTGGTAGATCTCCACTATATTGATTTGGAAGGCAAGATGATAGAAACCATTGAAGATGTCTTCTATCATAACAGCAGCGATGGATTTCCTATTCCATTGAAATATTCTTGGAAGGATAATGATACCATAATATCAGAAGGCTTTAGCCAGAAAAACGATGAAGCTAATATATACAGCATAAGCCTAAAGGATAAGAAGGCAGCAATAATAGCTAGCAAGGCCTCTAATCCAAGCCTTTTAGGGGACATCATGGTAATTAGAAAAGTAGAATATGATAAAGACAATGGGTATTTGGTTTATGGTGATGGAAATATTCTTAATCTTAAAAATAATAATATAGAGGATGTAATATCCGGTAATCTTACCTATTCAGTCTATGGTTTGGGCAGCAATATACTAGCCTATGAATTGTATGAAAATGAGTTTATCACATATATATATGACAGAACTCAGAAAAAAACAATAAAGAAACACCAAGGTATGATCTTTGGTGCAGATAAGAATTACTTTTATATATTGCGATAAGTATAAATGAAAATAGCCCGGGGGTTGGGCTATTTTTGTTTCATCTTTTATATTTTGTGAGGGATCTTCATTTGTACTAGATAAATTTTTCCCAGAAAACATTGAATTTATACAAAAAATTAAATTTGGGTGTTGCATTTTTAAAGAAGACAGTGTATAATAATCCGAAATAGGTAAAACTGGTGACAGGGAAAAAGATAAAGACAGAGTAAAGAGAGCTGGCGGTTGGTGTGAGCCAGTCTGAGATTTTATCCTATCCACCCTGGAGGGATTGCGAGGAGCAAAACGGGCGCAGCCGTTATACTGCATAGAGAGGATCATTAGGTCAATTTGGGTGGTAACGCGGAAGCAAGTCTTTCGTCCCTTTTATGGGATGAGAGACTTTTTTATTTTTATTTGAAGCGTTATATTAAATTGCTCTATATGATTAATTTGGGTGGCAACACGGAAGAAGAGTCTTTCGTCCCTTTGTGGGCGGAAGGCTTTTTTTATATAAAAAAGGAGGTAGCAAAATTGCACAAAAAATTATTTATCCCAGGTCCTATCGATGTGAAACAGGACGTACTGGAGCAGATGACAAAACCTATGATAGGACACAGGTCGAAGGAGGCTTCAATTATTCAGAGGAGCATAAGTGAAAAGCTTCAACAGGTTTTTTACACAAAGGAGCAGATCCTTCTTTCTACCTCCTCAGGCTCAGGTCTTATGGAAGGAGCCATAAGGTCATGCACAAGGGAAAAGGCAGCCGTATTTTCTGTAGGAGCTTTTGGGGATCGATGGTACAAGATGGCTGTATCAAATAACGTTCCTGCGGACAAATTCTCTGTGGAGCCCGGCGATGCTACAATGCCGGAGATGGTAGACGAAGTACTCGCAACAGGAAAATATGATCTGATTACAATCACCCACAATGAAACTTCAACGGGGGTTATGAATCCGGTGGAGGAGATCTCAAAGGTAGTGAAAAAATACCCAGAGGTCATATGGTGTTTGGATGCAGTGAGCTCCATGGCAGGAACAAAGATTGAAGTAGACAAATTAGGTGTAGACATATGCATAACATCCACTCAAAAATGCTTTGGGCTACCTCCGGGAATGGCTGCAGCATCTATGTCTCAAAAAGCAGTAGAGGCTGCAAAACAGGTAAAATACAGGGGCTTATATTTAGATCTTTTGGAGATATATGAATATATTCAGAAAAAGAACCATCAATATCCATCAACCCCTGCCATATCCATAATGTACGCTATGGATTATCAACTGGATAAGATACTTGAGGAGGGGCTAGAGAATAGATTTGCCAGACACTTGGCGATGGCCGAATATGTAAGAGCCTGGGCTGAAAAGAACTTTGAGCTTTTCCCAAAGGAAGAGTATATTTCAAATACATTGACAACTATAAAGAATATTAGAGAAATTGATGTGTCCTTATTGAATAAGGAATTAGGTAAAAGAGGATACCAAATATCCAATGGATATGGAGATTTGAAGGATAAGACCTTCAGGATATCTCACATGGGGGATTACACCCTAGATGATGTAAAAGGCTTGATTGAAAATATAGATGATATAATTGGAGGAGAAAAATGATGTTGAGAATATTAATTGCAGATGGAATGGAAAAAGCAGCTTTGGAGAAGCTGAAAAATATGAAATTTGAGGTTGTTGAGAAGTATTATGAACCGGAGGAGTTATTAGAGCAGATCAAGAATTTTGATGTGTTAGTGGTGCGTTCTGCAACCAAGGTAAGAAAGCCGGTAATTGACGCTGCCTGCGAGACAGGAAAATTGAAGCTTATAATCCGAGGTGGCGTAGGAGTCGATAATATAGACGTGGACTATGCAAAGGCAAGAGGCATCATTGTAAGAAACACTCCCAATGCCAGCAGTGCATCTGTGGCAGAGCTTGTAATAGGACATATGTTCAATCTAGCTAGATTTATTCATAACTCAAATGTTACTATGAGACAAGGGAAATGGAATAAGAAGGCCTATGAAGGAATTGAGATTTTTGGCAAAACCTTGGGGGTAATAGGCTTTGGAAGGATTGGAAGAGAGACAGCGAAAAAAGCAAAAGCTCTAGGGATGAAGGTTATTTATACTGATATCGCAGGATCCATAAAGGAATTCGGAGAATATAAATATTGCCCTATGGATGAATTATTAGCAGTAGCAGATTTTATTTCACTTCATGTCCCCTATAATGGGGAAAGGGCTGTTATTGGCAGAGAAGAGATAGAGAGAATGAAAGATGGAGCATATATAATCAATTGTGCCAGAGGCGGAGTGGTGGATGAAGAAGCATTGATAGAAGCACTTGACTCTAACAAGCTGTCTGGTGCTGCCATGGATGTATTTGTAGAGGAGCCGGCAAAAAATAGCCCTCTTTGCAATCATGATAAGGTATCCTGCACACCTCATATAGGGGCATCAACAATGGAAGCTCAAGAGAGGATAGGAGAAGAAATTGTAGATATAATATTAGATTTTTTTGAGGAAAGCGAATTAAACGGACGTGTTGAAAGCCTATAAGACAATCAGGCCGAATTTGGAATAAATTTATGCATTGGGGCTCATAGATGTGATATAATTGTTACAAGATATGGGGATGAAAAGGGGATATTTTATGGATAAAGACAAAAGAATAGCTGTACTCATTGATGCTGACAATGTATCGGATAAATACATTAAATCTATATTTGATGAAATTTCCAATCATGGAACTCCAACCTACAAAAGAATTTATGGTGATTGGACAAAGCCTCAATTGGCACCGTGGAAAGGAGTATTGCTTAATTACTCTATTACACCAATTCAGCAGTACAGCTATACAACAGGTAAAAATGCTACAGATGCAGCATTGATAATCGACGCGATGGATATACTCTACTCAAATAATGTAGATGGATTCTGCATTGTTTCCAGCGACAGTGATTTTACCAAGCTGGCTGCCCGTCTCAGAGAAGCTGGAATGTATGTCATGGGCATGGGGGAGAAAAAAACACCCGCACCATTTATTGCTGCATGTGAAAAGTTTAAATATCTTGAAGTTTTAGCATCGACTGTAACAAATGTCCCCGTAACCAATAATAATGGAGATATTGAAAAGCATAATAAGCTAAACCCAAGCATGGCGAATATAGAAGAGATAATAGATGCGCTTAGAATTATCATAACAGAAACCTCAGACGATGATGGATGGGCGTTTTTGGGTGAGGTTGGTAGCATGCTCAATAGACGTTATCCGGATTTTGATACCAGAAATTATGGCTACTCAAAGCTAACACCCTTTGTGTCATCTTTAAAATGCTTTGAAATACAGTCACGTAAAACCAATAAAATAAGTGTAATCCATAAGTATATCAGAAATAAAGATGTAAAATAGATGCTAATGGGACTGCTGATAAAAACCTGCTTCTGGATAAAGGAGTAGGTTTTTATTACTGAACCCCTTTGTGGCAGGCGCACAGGGCTTTATGAGTGAGTTATATGGGGCAAAGTAGTGCTGGGTGGTGAGGCTTAAAAGTTATAGTGGGAGAGAATTAGTTATGAAGAGTAATATTAATTTTGCCTTTGATTTAGACGGAACTGTCACAAAACAAGAAATGCTTCCAATATTAGCGAGAGAATTAGGATTGGAAGAGGAAATGAAAATACTGACTGATTTAACCCTAAAAGGTATTATTAGCTTTGAACATTCTTTTAAGCTAAGAGTAGCTATATTGAAAGCAATACCTATATCTAAAATTCATAAAATAGTTGAAAGCGTGGATTTAGATGAAAACATCAAGGAATTCATAGTAAACAATAAAGACCTTTGCTCTATTGTTACAGGAAATTTGGATATATGGGTTTTGCCTATTATGGAAAAATTAAAATGTAAGCTATACTCTTCCAAAGCAATTTTTCATGAGGATAGGTTAATTGGTATTGAAGAAATACTGATAAAAGATAGGGCTATTCTTGATATTAAAAAGAATTGGAACAAGGTAGTTACAATAGGCGAGAGCATCAATGACATCCCCATGTTTAAAGAGGGCGACATTGGCATTTCCTATGGGGGAGTGCATGAGCCAGTAAAAGAGATATTAGAGATTTGCGATTATGTGGTCTATAAAAGCCAGGATTTATGTGATTTATTATATAGATTAAAACTACAAGAATGATATGATATAGAGTACATTTTCTATGTCTATAATGATGAAAAAAAGTATAAAGAAGAATAACCTTCTTGCCGTTTTCGGCAGGGAGGTTTTTTATTTATGTCATGTTTTGGTCAGCCTTGATGATATCATGTAAATAAAGGATATTTTCATAAATTAGAGAATAATAACATTATTGCTTGACTGTCACTTATTAGCAATGGCAATACTATTAAAGATATATACTAAACTATTTTGGAGGAAACAAGTATATGGCAAGAAAAAATGAATATAGCGCCAACCTTACCGGCGCCTGGTTCCTTTTTTATGAAATAAAGCAAGTAGTAGTACTGATGAATAAAGGAATAGACGACAAAGAAATAAGAAAAAAGGTTATAGAAGAAAATCTATTTCAACATAAAACTAAATCAAGTCTGCTAAGAGCCTTGCCTTCAGTTCTAAGAAGGGCAAAGCTATTAGAGGAGGATTTAAGAAACTTGATTATAGAGGACACTTTATCAAATGCAAAACTTATTAATATATATGCAATTATGAGAGATGACCTCCTCTTTACTGAGTTCATGAAGGGCGTTGTCAAAGAAAAATATGCCTCTAATAATTTGATGATAGAAAAAAAGGATATAAACTCTTTTTTTACGCATAAAGCAGAGCAAAATGAGAAAGTTGCGAGCTTCAGCACAGGAACTATAAACAAACTAAGACAGGTATATCTAAAGATCCTTACTGAGGCTGGTGTAATAAAAGATATCAAATCCGGTGAATTAAACAGAATCTACTTTGATCCATTGTTAAAACAATTGTTAAAGAAGAACAATGGAGAAGATTTTATAAACATATTTCAATGAATTATTGTGAGGTGATGACATGGCAAGTATTAATTCCAGATTGGATCAGATAATCCCCAAAATAAAAGAGGACAAGTTCATCCAGGGCAGGGGTCTGGGAAACGAGATCAGCTTTTATATCTTTGACTATGACCCAGAGGATGAACTTATTGTCAGAGACTATATAAAACATATAAAGAAAGAATTTAGCAATGAGATATTAAATAGGAGAATTATAGAATTTGACTTATACAAGATGATGTTGGACTTTGCTAAAGAAATGGGAGTATTTGAGCATATTTTTATGAAGGAAGAAAAAGAAGGAAGAGAAGAGCTCTTTAGGGCTATGGAGCATTTTACTCAAACAGATATCTTCTTAGAAAAAATAAAAGAAGACCTTGGAAATCATAACGTAATATTTATTACCGGGGTAGGCAAGGTTTATCCTTTTGTCAGGTCTCATAATATTTTGAACAATCTTTTAGAAAAAATAGATACTACACCACTTATTATGTTTTTCCCAGGAGTTTATGACGGATTGTCTCTAAAACTCTTTGGGAAAATCAAAGATGATAATTACTATAGAGCTTTCAGGCTCATAGATAGAAAATAGGGGGAGTATAGATGATAATCAAGAGTATGTTCATAAAGGATATAGAAAGACCCATCAATGGGGTTATCAAAGTTGGTCAGGCAGATGACGAGAATGTTTATCAAGAACTTGATGAATATGTTGTCACTAGGGAAATACGCCAATAC
>JAQUTA010000093.1 GCA_028709965.1 Lutispora sp. | reverse complement strand
CTTTTTATTCCATTGGATTAAAGACTCAAATTATTCTTAAATTTAAGGATATAATAATTGAGAATGCAAAACAAAAAACCAATATAATCAGCTATAACATGCTCCGTCAGGGTGCCATGGGAGGCTTCATCAAATGGGTGGAGGATATGGCAAATGCTTTGATATATGAAGACTCGGAAGAAATAGAAGCGGCTTTTTCCAAAATGCTACAAATCGGCAGCAGCTCAGGGTCAGATATCTCAGCCGGCATATTATTTGGAATAGAAATGTGCGGGGACACACCGCTGCAGGCGGGTATTCCTCGTTGCGGTATGTCCCCGGCGTTATAGATACAGGAAAATTAACTAGGGGCATATGCCCCTAGCTAAAATTAACAAGGAGGTAAAATGATGGTTTCTAAATGGCTCATAAAAGAAAATTCTTATTATGATTCTGTAACACTTATGATCATAACAAAAGAAATCGAAGAAAGAGACGATGCAGAAAATGCTGTTGTAGTCATGGGCACTGATCTCAACAAAGACTTGCTCAAAAATGTAGGACTTTTGAATGACGAAATCAAAAATACCACAGCAAATGACTTGATTATTGCTGTGAAGATGAAGGATGAAAGCAAGTTCGAAGAAATACTTGCTAAAGTAGAGGAACTGCTAAACAAGAAAAAAACCGATGGAGGAGAAGACTATACCCCTCCAACTTTGGACAGTGCTATCAAATACATGCCAGATTCAAATATGGTAGTAATATCCCTTCCGGGAGCATATGCGGCAATTGAGGCAAAAAAGGCCCTAGAAAACGACAAACACGTTATGCTTTTCAGTGATAACGTTACAATAGAGCAGGAAAAAGAGCTGAAAGAACTGGCTGTGTCAAAAGGACTTCTCATGATGGGTCCGGACTGTGGTACTGCCATGATAAACCAAGTGCCACTTTGCTTTTGCAACAAGGTTCAAAAAGGCAATATAGGAGTTGTAGGTGCATCAGGCACAGGAACTCAGGAAATAATGGTTCAAATAGACAGATTGGGTGGGGGATGCTCACAAGCAATAGGCACCGGAGGCAGGGATCTTAGATCGGAAATAGGCGGCCTCATGATGACATTAGGAATAAAGGCTTTGGCCAATGATGATAATACAGAAGTAATAGTTCTTGTATCTAAGCCACCAGCTTTGGAAATTGCTGAAAAAGTCCTTCAAACACTAAAAGAATGTGGCAAAAAAGCAGTAGTGGACTTCATAGGCGGCGACGATGAGCTAATAAAAAAATATGGCTTCATAGCAGCAAGCAGCTTAGAAGACGCAGCATATAAAGCAGTAGCATTAGCAAAAGGCCAAGAAGTCCAAGAAGCGCCAATGTTTAGTGAATCTGAAGATAAACTGAATAAATTAGCAGCTAAAGAGAGAGAAAAGCTAGGCAAGGATCAAAAATATCTAAGAGGTCTATACTCAGGCGGAACCCTCTGCGATGAAACATTAAAGCTTTTTACCAAGGAATTTGGAGGCATTTACTCCAATATACCCTTAACCCCTGAATATAAACTGGAAGACAACAAGAAAAGCTATAAGCATACAGCATTAGACCTTGGAGATGATGAATTTACAGTAGGAAGACCTCATCCTATGATTGACTCCTACATGAGACAGCAAATGATAATAAAAGAGGCAGAAGACAAGGAAATGGCAGTTCTTCTCATGGATGTAGTTCTTGGCTACGGCTCAAATGAAGACCCTGCAGGAAGTCTTGCAGATCATATAAAGCTGGCAAAGAAGAAATTTACTGACAGAGGACAGTACCTCAGTGTAGTAGCATATGTATGCGGCACAAAATCTGACCCTCAGAACTATGATGAGCAGGTGAAGAAGCTGGAAGATGCAGGAGTAGTCCTACTTCCTAGCAATGCTCAGGCAATAAGATTTGCGATTAAGGTAATAAGGGGGTAGAAGTATGAAAGTAAATGAACTTTTTAAAGAAGAATTAAAAGTGATAAATATGGGACTCAGATCTTTTGCCGATGACGTAAAATCCCAAGATGTCCCTGTACTCCATGTAGACTGGAGACCCGTAGCCGGAGGCAACAAAAAACTCTCATCCCTGCTCTCCAAGCTAAAAAGCAAATAAACTATGAACTATGAATTATGAACTATGAACTATGTAACAGCTGCATATAAGACCCCAGAGCATTACTAAATCTTAGCTCTTAGCTCTTAGTTCTTAGCTCTTAGATCTTAGTTCAAACCCAAAACGAATCCCCAAAATATTAAATACAAGGAGGAATACAATTGGCAAATATAGAACAATTAATAGAGCAAGCCAATAAAAAAGCTCTTGAAATCATCCAAAACGGACAACCTACATTAGTAGACGTATCAACAGCGGGAGCAGCAATTCCCGGCATGACAAAAAAATCTATATTCCATGCTGGACCACCCTGCAAATGGGAAAACATGAGCGGTCCCCTAAAAGGTGGAATATGCGCTGCATTGATATATGAAGGCTTGGCAAAGGATTTTGATGAGGCAGAAAAGCTGGCAGCATCAGGTGAAATTGAATTCGGATCTTGCCACGAGCATAGCTCCGTTGGACCTATGGCAGGTGTTACATCCTACTCAATGCCTGTTTGGGTTCTACAAAACAAAGTCTATGGCAACTACACCTACTGCAATATGAATGAAGGCTTAGGCAAAGTTTTAAGATTTGGTGCCTACGGTCCAGAAGTAATAGAAAGATTACAATGGATGGAAAAAGTTCTAGGTCCTGTTATTAAAGAAGCTATAAAACTTCATGGCCCCTATGATCTAAAGACCATGATAGCTCAGATGATTCAAATGGGTGATGAAGGTCACAATAGAAACAAGGCAGGTACTTCCCTGTTTATCAGAGAATTTGCACCTTATATAGTAGAAACTAGCTTCTCTCAAAAAGATAAAGTTGACGTATTGAAGTTCATGCATAGCAATGACCACTTTGTTCTCAATCTTACAATGCCTGCTGCAAAATGTACATTAGACGCTGCAGCAAACATCAAATACAGCACCGTAGTCTACACAATGGCAAGAAATGGCACAGAATTTGGTATAAGAGTAAGCGGCTTAGGAGACAGATGGTTCACAGCTCCTGCAAACTATATAAAAGGCCTATACTTCCCAGGCTTCTCTGAAAAAGATGCCAACAGAGATATCGGCGACAGCTGCATCACAGAAACCTGCAGCTACGGCGGATTTGCCATGGCAGCTGCTCCGGCAATAGTATTATTTGTAGGCGGCACACCAAAGGACGCAATCAACTATACAACAAGCATGTATGAAATCACTACAGAAGAGAACAAAATGTATACTGTACCGGCTCTGAATTTCAGAGGGACACCTACAGGTATTGACATAAGAAAAGTTGTAGAAACAGGAATCCTTCCTATAATCAATACAGGCATGGCTCACAAAGACCCAGGCGTTGGCCAGGTTGGAGCAGGTCTTGTAAATCCACCTATGAAATGCTTCGAAGATGCATTGGAAGCTTTCGTAGGAGAATTAGAAAAGGAAGGGCTTGTATAATAAAAACCACATCAGGAGGAACGATTTATGAGAAAACCCCTTGAACACATTAAAGTTCTAGACTTTACAAGAGTTCTTGCAGGACCTTACTGTACCATGATATTTGCAAACATGGGTGCAGAAATTATCAAAATTGAAAGACCGGGCAGCGGCGATGACTCGAGAGACTTCGGTCCCTTTATGAACGGCCAAAGCGCTTATTTCGTAAGCATAAACCGAGGCAAAAAAAGCATAGCTCTGGATTTAAAATCACCTAAGGCTATAGAATTGGTAAAAGAACTAGTAAAAGAAGTAGATATTGTTGCAGAGAACTTCAGACCCGGCACCATGGAAAAGCTAGGTTTGGGCTATGAGGAACTGAAGAAAATAAACCCCAGACTTATATTTGCTACCATGTCCGGCTTTGGTCAGACAGGACCCTATTCAAAAAGACCTGCCTACGATATGATAGTTCAAGGCATGGGTGGCATAATGAGCATAACAGGCGAAGAAGGCGGAGCTCCTGTGAGAGTGGGCACATCAATAGGCGACATCACAGCCGGCATGTTCGGAGCCATAGGCGTATTGGCAGCCTTAGTGGATAGAGAAATCAGCGGCCAAGGCCGTATGGTAGACGTAGCAATGCTAGATGGCCAGCTTTCCATATTGGAAAACGCCATATCCAGATACACTGCCACAGGCGAGATACCAAAGCCACTAGGTGCAAGACATCCATCCATAGCTCCCTTTGAAGCCTATAAGACTAAAGATAGCTATGTAATAATTGCTTGCGGAAATGACGTCTTGTGGGAAAAATTCTGCAAGCTGACTGACAGAGAAGATCTCCTCACCATGGATATTTTCAAAACAAATGCGGATAGAACCCACCACGTTGACGAGCTTAAAAAATATATGAATGAAATATTTGGTCAAAAAACAACAGCAGAGTGGGATGAATACCTAAACAAAAATGGCGTACCCTGCAGCCCGATAAACACAGTCGACAAGCTATTTACAGATCCTCAGATAGAAGCAAGAAAAATGCTAATTGAGGTAGATCAGCCTGGAGTTGGCAAAATAAAGATTGCAGGAAACCCCATAAAACTATCCGGAATGGAAGAGCAGGAAATACCCAAAGATCCAGCTCCACAGATTGGAGAGCATAGTGAATTGATACTGAAAAAATACCTAAATTATTCAGATGAAAAAATAGAGGAACTAAAAAAGGACAATGTTATCTAAACACTAAGCAAATAAGTATGATTCATACTTATATATAACTATCACACAGAATTAATATAATAGGAGGTAAGTTACATGAAATTTTGGGAAAATGTAAAAATCTACGATCTTTCACAACCTATAAGCCATTTGACACCACCATGGCCGACTTATGAGCCATTACAAATTAAGTTCTTTAAGAGACTTTCACCCAATGGAGCTAATGGCCAGTTGATAACAACTTCAAACCACGTTGGAACTCACTTAGATGGACCACTACATTTTGATACATCTGGAAGAGACATCGCATCCTTGGAATTAGAAAAATTAGTAGCACCTGGCGTAGTTGTTGACATATCTGATATTACAGAAGATTTCTCTATCTACACACCAAAGGACATTACCGATAGAGTAGAGGTCAAAAAAGGCGATATACTTATAATCAACACAGGCTACCACAAATACGGTTGGGATCAACCTGGAGCAGACGAAAGAAGATACATGTTAAGACATCCAGGCCCAAGCAAAGATTTCGTACAATGGGTAAGAGACATGGAAATCAGATGGATTGGCGTTGACTGCGGATCTGCCGACCATCCAATGAACACAAAGATTAGAGATTGGGAACCAAGAGAAGCAGAAGCATGTGACAAATACTTGAAACAAAAATATGGCAAGAGCTTGAACGAATTGTATCCATGGCCTGAAGACTACCAGGCAATGCATATCCAATTGTTCTGCAAGCCTTATGAAGCAATCCACGCAGAAAACTTAGGCGGAGAAATAGACAAACTAAGCAACAAGAGAGTTGTAGTTGGCTGCTTCCCATGGAAATTCGTAGGCGGCGAATCCAGCATCTGCAGAATAGTAGCATTTAGCGAAGAATAAGATATATAAAATTAAGGAGATGGCTTTTGCTATCTCCTTAATTTTGTCATATAGTATGATTGCACAATATTGCACATAAACGTTTGTACGCCTTGATTATTTACATATGTTTATAATGTTGATACAATTGTATAGAAATGCCATGTAGGCAGAATTACTATATTGGAGGGTATAATCTTGATAGTTAGTATTAACTTATCAAAATAATATTAGTAGGTAATGAACACATACCCGTGAAATCCGAGCTAATCTTTGACCAGAGCAGCATACAATTAGAGCAGATAATATTAAAACTAAACAAATTATATCCACCTTTAAACTTTAATATTACCTTGGTCATAATTAATGGCAAAATAATAAATGATAATCAAACACAAATAAACCATGGGGACGAAGTGCACTTTTTCTCACCTTCTATGGGCGGTTCAGGTGAAGCCTTAGACTCCACCTGAACTAAGGATCTTGTTAATGTCTTTAGGTGCATCTGCGTTAGCAATATTTTCTAGTAATGCCTTGTCATTTGCAATACAAGACAGGGCATTTATTATTTCCGAGCTGTCCTCTTTAAGAATCAAGAAAAAAACAATATTTGCATAATAATTTTCAGCCCATAAAACAGGTTTTTTTAGTGTTAATATGCCTAAGACTGGCTTTATAGTTTCATTTGGAGTGGCATGTGGTATAGCTATAGAATTTTTGTATATGGTGTCACCTAATAACTCCCTCTCATAAACTTTTATTTTAAAATTATTAGTTACAAATCCTTTACTATATAATTCATCGCTTATTTTATCTAAAACATCTATTTTTGTTTCGAAAAGAGTCTTTGGCCATATAGCTTCATTATAAATGAATTGAGAAAACTTGTTCACATGCCTATTATTCATTTTATTTGATAATATAGTTGTATTAAGAAGTTGTTTTAGCTTTATTATCCCTTCCCCTCTGATAAGTTCATTAAGAGATATATAGGGTATTTCTTCATAATTCGGGTTTATTGTACCTACAATTGCAATGACATCTAGTTTTAAGTTTAATTCTTTTATGAATTCGTGTATATTAGGATTGCTTAATGCCCCTATGGTTATTATGTCAACTTTATTCCTTATTTCAGATATAGAGGCTTCTATTAGTTCTTTTATTTTATTTGCAGCCCCTTCTCCAGTAATACATAGAGATAATATGACTTTGTTTGATTTAGATTTCATACTCTCTATAGGAGTATATTGCACGCTAAGTTTCTTGGAATTTAATGATATAGATTCTATGGTTTTTAGATCAGTACCAGGCAAAATTGCTTTTCTTAGTACTTCTATGACCATTAAAGTATCCACTCTGTCAAAGGACACGGATGGGATTTCTAATTCTTTTGATATTAGTTCAGCAAGAAAGCAAAGAGAGCCCATATCGGATAATAAAACAAACCCTTTACCTTCATCAGAATTTTTAACCAGCTCAATGCCCCTTTTTAGTATACTATCAAAGTTTTCATCTAAAGACATTATTAAAGGCTTTGCGTGCTTAACCCCAACAAGAGTGTTAGCTACATCCACAATTGATTGTGCTGCGCTTCCATGCGTAGCAACAATAACTGAAACACGCTTGCTGTCTTCTGTTGAGCAAGTGCATATTTGATATATATATAAAGCAATAAATCCTATTTCATCCTCAGGGAGAAATATACCATATTTCTCTCCAATACAAGCAACCATTTCTTCAGCAATTTTATATTCTTTCTTTAATTTTTCCTTGATATGCTTCAATTGCATATTAATAATAGGTTTATTATTATCAATTCTGTCTAAAGTGGCTGATAAGTGAAAAGCTAAACAAGAAAATAAAGTATTATGGATATTATCTATGAATTTCTCCACTATTTCCATCATGGACTTAGTAATTTTTATGGCTCTTTCACCAATAACATTGTACAGATCATAATCAGTGGAGATTTCATTGGCAGTAACATTGCTAATAAACATTTTTGAAATTCCCTCCAGCTCTTTTGCCATAATTTCGTCAATATCTTCGCCAGGAGTTTCTTTACTTTTCAAATCCTCTAACCTTTTTTCAATATACCTGTAAATATTGTTTCCCAGAATATACTGGCTCTTAGTTATACAGCTTTTTTTAAATTCATTGGAAGGGGTAATAATGATTTCCTTTAACTGAAGATTTTCATACTGTTTTTGCGTATTGATATTAGGGTAGCCGTTTTGCACATACTCTGGCAAATCAGATAATGAAATATTTATATATTGTACTTTTGAATTAAGATAATTAAGGTATCCTTTAGAACAAGCCACTTGAATATCCGCTATAAGTTGACCAATATTACCTGTACATTTATAAAACATAAAAGCTTTGACAGCAGATTCATGAAGCTTTATAGGCATGTTGATCTTGCAGGATTCCTCGAAGAAAAACCTTTTTACATATATCAATCTTTCTTCCATCGAACGCTCATCAAGCCGTGGCAATTTAATTATTACAGGGAATCTTCTTTTAAATGTAAATAATATGCTCGAATCAATATCTTCGGTTGTAGCTGCAATTATCCTAACATTTACAGCTACTTCCTCTTTACTCTCTCCAAGTTTTTTATATTTCTTCTTGTCTATAAGATAAAAAAGCATTTCTTGGCCTTCTGGTGGCAATCTGTGAACTTCATCCAAAAAAAGGATTCCATTATGAGCCATTTCCACAAGACCAGCCTTATCGTTTATTGCATTTGTAAAGCTTCCTTTTTTGTGACCGAATAGATGCGAAATCAGTAATTGTGGATTGCTTGCATAATCAGCA
>JAQUTA010000092.1 GCA_028709965.1 Lutispora sp. | reverse complement strand
TTGGAGTTCAGTTCCAAATCAGAAATTATCAGTGATACAGAGTCAATACTGGAGGGCATATGCTCTATGGCGATATCATTGGTTTCCATTATAGACATAAGTTTCCGGAAAAAGCTTCTATCTGATCCCATCAATGTTTTTTCAATAGATATAACTGTGAAGTCTTTTTTTCCTGCAACTCCTGTTATGGTTCCTGAATAATTTATTGGGGAAAAATCGTTAACAATCATAGTACCGGCATCTTCCGGCGAGTTGGTATTTTTTATGCTTATGGGTATACCTGCATTTTTAACAGGGAAAATTGCCTCTTCATGAAGCACAGAAGCCCCCATATAAGACAGCTCTCGGAGTTCCTTATATGTGATTTTTTCTATGCCCTTGGAATCCTTTACAATACGGGGATCTGCCATAAGAAAGCCGGAGACATCAGTCCAGTTCTCATAAAGCTGTGCGCCAACTCCTCTGGCAATAATTGAGCCGGTCACATCAGACCCCCCTCGGGAGAAAGTTTTTATCTGGCCGTCCGGCATTGCACCATAAAAACCTGGAATAATAGCATGAGTAACTCCTGCCAATTTGGATTGTACTTTTTCCTGGGTAGCTTCCGAATCAAACTGACCTCTTTTATTAAATATAATCAATTCTGTGGCATCAATAAATTCATAACCCAAGTAATGGGATAGTATGATTGCGTTTAAGTATTCACCTCGGCTTGCGGCATAGTCTCTGGAGGCGCCTTCTTGAATCTTTTCCTTGATTTCACTTAAGATGTCATAAATATTAAAATTCAATTCAATTTCCACACATATATCTATAAATCTCGTTTCTATAATATGGTATACTTCGTCAAAGCTGAGTTCATGGGCTGCAAGCTGTTGGCACATATATAACAAATCTGTGATCTTGTGATCCTTATCATAGCGCTTTCCCGGTGCCGAAGGAATGATATACCTTCTTCTAGCATCAGAATCTATAATATCTTTTACTTTGGCAAACTGACGACTATCGGCGAGAGAGCTTCCACCGAATTTCGCTACAATTATGTCGTTCAATTGAATTTCCTCCTATACATTTAGATTATATGGACAAGGTATTTTTATATTTTATGACTTTTAGTGCATTGTGTCAAGCTGCAAATTACATGTGTACGTAAAAATGAACAATAGACCACATTATGTCTTATTTAGTAAATTAATTGATAGCAGTAAGTGATAAATATATGCTATAGTGAGATTAATGTTTTATCATTCAGTATATTGCATATTTGTCAGTGAAAATAATTGTTTTCAATACCTGTAAGAAACATGCATCATATTTACGTCATAAGTTTTGATATATTTACAAAAGAAGAATAATAAGGAGTGATTATGCTCGTGGATTGCAGATATATATACCTAGTTTTTACTAGGACAGGCTCTTGGCTTTCAAGATTGATTAATGTGTTCTCCGATACAAAATATGCCCATTCATCCGTTAGTTTCGATAGCAACTTTACGAAAATGTATTCCTTTGGAAGAATTAAACCTGAAAATCCCTTTTGGGGAGGTTTTGTGGAAGAGAATCTTCACGATGGTATTTATAAGAAATTTTCTCGTTGTGAGTGCTTAATATATAAAGTTGGAGTAACCGAAGAACAGCATCTTTTACTTCAAGAGCAAATTGATATATTCATAAGTGAGAAAGAAAAGTATAGATATAACTTTATTGGCTTATTTGGCATTTTATTTAATATACCTATAAAAAGACAGAAACACTACTTCTGCTCGCAATTTGTATCTGAAATACTAATAAGAAGCAATATATTTTATAGTGAAAAGGCTCCCGAGCTTATCGGGACAAACGAATTATATGAAATAGAAAATAAAGAAATTATATACGAAGGCCCTGTAAATGAAAGCTATCAACTGGTATCAAATGCTATATGTCCGCAAGCTTGACATATGGATTGGAATATTAGGTTGAACTTGCTATATTTATATATAATAGGATTATGCTACAAGCAAATTTCATAGAAAGGCAGTGGTACCATGAAAGAGATATTTTCCAGAAGAAGCATAAGAAAGTATGAAAAAAAACCTGTGACTGATGAGCAGATCCACCAATTGCTGCGAGCAGCTATGCATGCTCCCTCCGCGGGAAATGAGCAGCCTTGGCATTTTGTTGTTATAAGAGATCGATCTATTTTGGACGAAATACCCAAATACCATCCCTATACACAGATGCTATTGGAAGCGCCCTTAGCAATTGTGCCCTGCTGTGATACAAGTAATTTGAAATATGAAGGAGCATTCTGGATTCAGGATATGGCAGCTTCTATACAAAACATTTTGCTTCAGGCAGAGTCTATGGGTTTAGGTGCATGCTGGTGCGGCGTATACGCAAGAGAAGAATTAGTGGAGAAGGTTTCCCAAACCCTGGACTTGCCTCAGCATATCATACCTGTGGCAGTTATTGCAGTAGGATATCCGGGGGAGAAAAGAGAAGTAAGAGAAAGATACAAGCCGGACAGGGTACATTATGACAAATGGTAAGGTAAAGGAGGCCGTAAAATGTTTCGGGGAATTTATACACCAATAGTAACACCCTTTAAAGATAATGAAGACATAGATTATGACAAGATGAAACATAATTTGGAAAGATGGGGTAAAACAGATCTAGATGGCATAGTAGTGCTTGGCTCTAACGGAGAATTTGTTTATTTATCACAAGAAGAAAAGTTAGAATTGGTTAAATTCGTAATAGATAATTTCAACAAAGATAAGAAAATCATTGTTGGAACAGCATGTGAGTCCACAAGGGAAACCATATCTTTAAGCAATAAAATGGCTGATTTAGGTGCTGATGCAGTCTTAGTGTTACCTCCAAACTATTTTAAGGGCAGTATGAACGAAGAAATATTATACAGACATTTTACGGATGTAGCAGATGAGTGTAGGGCACCTGTGATGTTGTATAATATGCCAGGCAATACAGGCATTAATATGTCAGCAGGTTTAGTTGCAAGACTTTCTAAGCATCCAAATATAGTTGGGATAAAAGATACATCAGGAAATATAGTTCAAATAGCACAAATAGTAAGAGATACAGATGAAGACTTTGCAGTATTTGCAGGAAACGCAGGATATCTGCTGCCAGCATTAGCTGTAGGAGCTAGAGGAGCCACATTAGCCTTGGCTAATATATTACCGGAAGATTGCTGCAAGTTGGTTTCACTTTTCCGGGAAGGAAAGATGGATGAAGCCAAAGAATTACAACTTAAACTAATGGAACCTAACTTTACAGTTACAGGCAAGTTAGGGGTACCTGGACTTAAGGTTGCCTTAGATATGCTGGGATATGAAGGTGGGGAGCCTCGCAGGCCATTGAGATCATTATCTGAAGATAACATAAAAGTAGTGGAAAAGATGCTAAGAGAATATGGAGCAATAGAATAAAGCATGGAGCTTTAGTATCAGCCGGTAGAATTGTGCTTGCAGCTTTAAATGACAAGGCAAAGGAGATTAAAAAAGCAGATGCCTCCATAGGTATTGTCTCTATTCCCATGGCTGATGGCGGAGAAGGACTAATGGATGAGCAGACAAAGTACGGTAAAACGGTTTTTGGCATACTAAAGGCTGCGAGAAAGTATAAAATCCCTGTTGTAGGGATTTGCGGTTCCGTAGGTCAAGGGGTAGATGAGGTTTATTATTTTTCTATCTATTCACAACATTTATGGGATTACCCGATAGAAATCGAGCCAAGCTATCTTCTGCCGTATCCTATGATACCCATAGTCTTGCCCGCCAATTCAATAATGGGGTAGTGCCAATAGCACCATGTTGGAGAACTTGCCCAATCTCCTTTATGTACCGATTCGCTATGTGCCCCAACATGGTGACATATTTCCAAGAGCAATGCAATGGCCATCTGTGATACTGTGGCTGTTCCGTAGCTGGGGATGTTTGTCACAACAATTCCTTTCTGGGATGCAGTCTTTATATCTACTACATCATAGCCTGTCGCCAATACTCCTCTCTACATTCGAGGACATTCCTCAGTAATGCATATCCCTATTCCAAGCAGATTGAGCCTTTCCAAACTCATCAATCGTTTTGTACTTGTTGGATCTTAACTTTGATTTCTTCAATTTCAGCATGCTTGGCAGTTATGCTGTCGCAAAGGGTCACAACCTGGTCGCTGGGAGAGCCAAGGCCATTGGCATAGGCATTATAAACAACTTCTCCGATTTCTGATTTAAGCTTTTTGATATCTCCTTCAACCTGAGAGATTTGCAGTTTTAGTTTGCTTATTTCCATCAAGTCTTGTGATTTATTGCCCACTACCTTGGCTGTGTTTAAGGCTTTGTCTCCTAGATTCTTCAGAAAGCTCATATTTTTCATCTCCTTTATATGGAATGTTTTGTGTAAATAATTCGCCAAAAATAAGCTTTATCCTGCTAACATTTTTACTCTACTTCAATTTTATACTCGATCCAGTTGTTGTTTTCATCCGTTTCCGATATGTTGAAATTGGTATCTACCTCATATATTATGGAATGAGTACCCGGAGACAGTTTGCCTATGCTGATATTCCATAGTCTGAAGATGTATCCTTCTTTTATATGGTCTTGATAAGCATTGAATATTTGTTTGCCATCCACCCATAGGGATAGTTTCAGCGATGTATTTGTGGATTGACCATAATTAGTTGCTGCAAAAGCAATGTAGATATCATCTGAAGATTTGAAATATGCATCAGTGACTATGTCGCTGTATGAATCGTATTTTTTATTTTTATATAATCCTCCGCATATCTTGGTACCTTCAAAGCGATATACGGATAAATCAGGTTTTGGTAAAGGGTTAAAAAAATCTTGGGAGAAGAACTCGTAGGTTAAGGGAGCGTTTTTTTTCAGATTTGCTCTTGTATTTTCGTTAAATAAGTACATAGAATAGCACTCAGCAAAGTATTCATTGGAGTTCTCAATGAAATAGGGAGTTTTCTTGAATAGTATGGGCGCTTCAGCCTTCCATAGCTTTTTAAAGTTAGCACTGTCGCTTATCCTGACATTGTCCAAAGCGTTTATCCTATGGGATATTTCATGCAGCTCCAAGCAGATGCTGCTGTGGCTTTTATCTGAACCACTGGAGTCAATCCTTACTATTATAGGATTTCCTCCCACGCCGGGCACGTCATCCCAGGTACAGCCTGTGTCTTCCCAACCTTTTGGAATTTTTCCTTTCAGGTACTGATATTCGGGTTCATCTGTCAGAAGACCGTTTATTAACTTCATCTTTTCACCTTTTGCTATAAGTCTATCTATTAGTTTTGGAGGGAAAACAGATATTCGGTCTATAATGGAATCAGCTTTTTTAACATCATAGTTTTCGCTTGGAAGACTTACAAAAATATTAGCTAATGATACAAGCTCAGATTTGTATTTGGGTGTAAAGTTTATAGGATGGCTGAACATATTAAGAGGCATTACACATTGAATAGCAAATATTAATGCATACGATAAGAAGGCTTTACTGTTTTTCAAAACATGCCACCTCCTTTTAACCTAAACTTTTTGATACAGTTTAGCAGAATTCTTTAGAAATTTATACTATATTATTATTATAACATTTGCAGCGGTATAATTAAATGTGAATGAAACAGATAATAATAAAGCTAGTAGAGAAAATTTAACATATGTTATAATAAAATTAAAAAAAGAAGCGTGATACGCTTCTCAGGAGGGGTTAATTTGCTTGGCAGGGATATTATAAAGGAGATTTTAGGAAAAGCTCTGTCCACAGGGGGAGATTTTGCAGAGGTATTTATAGAAGATACTGAAAAAAGCTCTTTAGGATTAGTAAATGGTAAAATTGAGACAGCGGTCTCCGGCAGGGATTTTGGAATTGGAATAAGGATACTCAAGGGACTTAGGAGTGTATATGCTTATACTAACGACACTTCCAAAGAGACTCTTCTACGTACTGCTTCCAATGCAGCATTGGCCTTGGGAGATATAAGAGAAGACAAAACTGTGGATTTGATAGAGCGGGTTAATACGAACATCCATCCCATAATTTATGTACCTAGGGGAATTGATATTGCCAAAAAGGTTTCAAAGCTAAAGGATGCATATAATGCAGCTAAGGATTACAGTCAGGAGATAGCTCAGGTTATGTCAAGTTATATGGACGTGGATCAAAGAGTTGTCATAGCCAACAGCGAAGGCTTATATACAGAGGACAGAAGGATTAGATCCAGATTTGCAGTTCAGGCCATTGCCAGCGACGGCAAAGAAAACCAGACAGGCTACGAAGCTCCGGGCAAAGGTATGGGTTTTGAACTATTTGATATGGTTGATCCTGCTAGTTGTGGCAAGGAAGCTTCAAGGATTGCTGTGACGATGCTACATGCGCCCTTATGTCCTTCGGGTAAAATGATAGTTGCCATAGACAACGGCTTTGGCGGCGTAATATTTCATGAAGCTTGCGGACATTCTTTGGAAGCAACCGCTGTAGCCAAGGGCAATTCGGAGTTTTCTGGAAAGCTGGGACAAAAGATAGCGTCAGATAAGGTAACTGCAATAGATGATGGCACCTTGCCAAATGAATGGGGCTCTATAAACATAGATGATGAAGGCAATCCTTCTAGGAAGAATATACTTATCGAAAATGGGATACTGAAGGGCTATATGATAGATAAGCTCAACGGAAGAAGAATGGAAATGGAAGCTACGGGGAACTCCAGAAGGCAGTCCTACAAATATGCGCCTACCTCCAGGATGACCAATACCTACATAGCCCCTGGAAATGACGAAAACCACAAAATAATAGAGTCTATAGACTATGGGCTCTATGCAAAGAAAATGGGTGGAGGCTCAGTAAATCCAGTTACAGGCGAATTTAATTTTGCTGTGCTGGAAGGATATCTGGTGAAAGAGGGCAAAATAGACACACCTGTTAGAGGGGCAACATTGATAGGAAAAGGCTCGGAGATACTCACAAGGATTGATATGGTTGGCAAGGAGCTGGATATGGCAGCGGGCATGTGCGGCTCAGTGAGCGGAAGCGTGCCGACAAATGTAGGCCAGCCTCTTATAAGAGTATCAGAAATCACAGTAGGTGGAAGGGAGTAGGAGGTGACGATTATGATGATAAAGAACTTTAAGGATAAACTTTTTTCCAGAGCAAAGGAAGAGGGCTTCACAGAATATGAAATATATTATGTTGATGGAGACAGCTTCAAAGTCACCATCTACAAGGGAGAGATAGATCAATACAACCTCAATTCTCATGCGGGCTTGAGCTTTAGAGGTCTATATAATGGAAATATGGGCTATTCATATACAGAGGTTTTGGATGACTATGCAGTAGATATGTTAATAAAAAATGCAAAAGAAAATGCCTCAGCCATTGAAGACGAAGAAGTTGACATAATATATGGAGGTCAAGACAGCTATGCTAATGTAAAGGGATATAATCAGGAATTAGCGCTACTGGGGGCAGAGGAGAAGATAAAGCTTGCCCTGCAGCTTGAGAAGGATACATTAGAGCAAAGTGCAAAAGTAAAAACTTTAGAAGATTGCATGGTAGTCACAGGAGCGGGAGAAAGCAGAATAATAAACTCCAAAGGTTTAGATTTACAGTATAAATCCAATACCATATATGCGGTGGTAGCGCCTGTTGTTGAGGAAAATGACAAGGTAAACACAGCTTTTGCTTTTAAGGCCACAAATGACTTTAGTGAGATAGATACAATGTCCTTAGCAAAGGAAGCGGTGGAAGATGCTCTGGCTTATATGGGAGCAGAGAGCATCCCTACAGGGAAGTATAAAGTTATCATAAGAAATGATGTTATGGCAGATATACTGGATACTTTTTCAGGAATATTTTCCGCTTACAATGTACAAAAGGGCATGTCTTTATTGAAAGGGAAGGTGGGAACCCACATTGCTTCAAAGGCTGTTACCATAATTGATGATCCGCTGATGGAAAAAGGTTTATCCTCTGCACCCTTTGATGCTGAGGGAGTTCCGTCATATACAAAAACAGTGGTGGAAGAAGGAAGACTAAACACTCTGCTGTATAATTTGAAAACTGCACTAAAAGATGGAGTGAAGTCAACGGGAAATGCTTCAAAGGGTTCTTATGCATCACCTGTAGGAGTTTCACCCAGTAACTTTTATATTAAACCAGGACAAAAAAGTTTAGGAGAGTTGATAAAGGCTTTAGAAGATGGGGTTCTCATCACAGAAGTACAAGGCTTGCACTCTGGTGCTAATGGAGTATCAGGAGATTTTTCTCTTGGTGCAAAAGGCTTTCAAATAAAAGATGGAAATAAAGTCAAGCCTATAGAGCAGATCACTGTAGCAGGCAACTTTTATAGTCTTCTTCAAGATGTAATAGAAGTGGGGGGAGATTTGAAATTTGGCATGCCATCAGGGAGCGGCTGCTTTGGCAGCTCTAGCTTGATAGTAAAAGAGTTGGCAATATCTGGAAAGTGATTTA